>JABDKX010000065.1 GCA_013001975.1 Saprospiraceae bacterium
ATAACCATGTGAGTGATTTAAAAAAGTGGGATTCTGCAGGTGCTGCTTTATATGGCGTTAGAAGTATTCCGACAACATTCTTAATTGATAAAGAAGGGAAAATTGCAGCTTTAAATCCTAGTAAAAATAACTTGGAAGCTGAAATTCAAAAACTTCTGTAAAAAAGCATAACAAGATTTATTTCTGGGAAGTGACTACATGAGTGACGATCCCGCATGCAACAGATGCGTTGAGAGATTCAGCGCCGCCTATTTTTGGTATTGTAATCTTATGACTTGCATGCTGGAGAATCAGACCACTGATACCTTTACTCTCATTTCCAATGATTAAAACACCATTATTAAGTTTATCTAAATTGTTTAATGGTTCACCATCAAGACAAAGTGCAACCAGATTAAGGTTATTAATATCTTTCAATGATTCTCTCGAAAGATAACTGAGTGATAATCTATTGTGAGCTCCCATTGCTGACTGAACGACCTTAGGGTTATAATAACCAACAGAGTCGGAAGATGCTACGACATTTTCAACACCGTACCAATCTGCAATTCGTAATATAGCCCCCATGTTTCCGGGGTCTTGAATACGATCCAAGTAGTAGGACCATCCATTTTTTAAAGTCTTGGTGTTAAGGTTATTATAAATACAGTCAATTACTATTAAAATTTTGTTAGGCGTTTTTAAAGCTGAAATAGTTTTTAAATCTTTATCATTACAAACAATAGTCTTTTCTTCAAACTTATTGAGGTAAGTTTGGTTTTCTTCGTACCAATCTTGAGTGCAAATGATATAATCTATATTGAATTTGTTGCCTGAGATAAATTCCTTGCAAATTTTGGGGCCTTCGGCAATGAATTTATTATACTTTTGCCGATACTTTACTGCGTGTAAAGATTTTATAAATTTCTTTAAAGAATTAGTTAGTACCATTTGAAGCAAAGATTAGAAATTCAAGTTATAAAAACGAATTTTAAATATGTGATATATTTATCTGTTCTGTTTTTCCTAAGTGCTTGTAACACTGTAAAGTATCTTGCAGATGATGAAGTCTTGCTTTCCGAAGTAGAAACCAATTTTACCAGTGAAGAAAAAATTACCAAACCTAAAAGATTGAAGTCTGAGCTTATTCAGTTCTATAAGCAAAAACCCAACACAAATTTCATGTGGATACCCAGGGAATGGTATTATTATAGGAACCTCGATCCTGCTGATACAACTTGGATAAAAAAATGGTCTAAAAATTCATTGGGTGAAGAACCTTCAATTTTAGATACATCTCTGATAACGAAGACATCTAAAGAGATGCAAAACTACTTACGTAATAAAAAAGGATTTTACGAAGCTGTAGTTTCAGATACCATAATTTATAAAGGAAAGAAAGCTAAGGTAGTTTATAGTGTTGATCCAATGACAAGGTACATTATTAATAGTCTTGAATATTTTACTTTAGATTCAACTATAACCAACCATGTAATACAACTATCACAAACCAGTCTCCTGAATGTTGGAAATCCTATTGATGCTCTAAATTTTAATATTGAGAAACAACGGATTGTCAATAAGTTTCAAAACCTCGGATATGCCAATTTTAATTTGAATTATGTTTCTATCAAAGGAGATAGTACCGACCTAAATCGTGCTTGGGATATCTTTTTTGAAATATTACCTCCTTCAGATAGTACCAATCATAAAAAATATAGCATTGGCAATATTGAAGTATTTACAGATTTCAATCAATTTCAAAATATTGAAGATCTCAGTTATGAAGAATTGTATGACAAAAAATTCTACAAAGAATCTCCTGAATTTATTGTCAGACCATCATTGATAGATAAAAAGATTTTCCTTAAAACTAATGATGTATTCAATTCCAAAATCGTAGAAAAAACAAATCAAAAACTATTTAATTTAGAAACATATAAATTTATAAAATTAGCATCTAGTATCAATCCGTTAGCTGACTCATTGATTGATTATAAAATTTTAATGACCCCACAAAAGTATTTATGGGCGTTTGATCTTGGTAACGAAGTGTTTTACTCAAACAGATCACGGGCACCTCAAAACTTGGTCGGTTTCTCTATCGGAAGTAGTTTAGAAAATAGAAATGCACTTGGCGGATCAGAAAAATTCAAATTAAGTGTTGAAACTGGTGTTGAGTTTGTTGTTGCGAATAATGATCCTGTTCGAAATGATGAATTCATTAATACATTCTCAATTGGTGTTAATAATTCATTAGACTTTCCCAAATTTACTCCTACACTTAATATTTTAAAGTTTGGTCATAAGATTGGACTTCTCAATGATGCAGCTAACACAAAAATGGAAGAAGAAGCTTCAAGCAGACTTTCTTTAGGATTCAACTATATAGATATTTTAAATGACTACCTCATTTCAACGACATCTGCCACATATGGATTTAATATTCGTTTGAATAATAGAAACAGGATCGTCTTTAATCAAACAGGTGTTGATTATGCTATCTACAAGATTAGAGAAAACTTTGAACCAATAATTGAAGCTAATCCATTTCTTAAAAGAAGTTTTGATTCTACCCTTTTTACAGGTTTATTATTTAAAGACTTATCTTATATTTATCAATCTGATAATGGCATCGGAGCAACCAATTGGACGTTTATAGCCAACTTAGAATTTTCGGGTTTAGAAATTTTTGGATTAAATAAACTGTACAATAGCATTGCAAATAAAAATTCAAATTGGAAGCTAAAAAATGGTATCGCGTTTGAGAAAATGTTCAAACTAGAAATTGATAACAGATGGTATAGAACATTAAATAAACGGAGTCAACTTGCTGCAAGAGTTAAGACAGGACTATCGCTGCCATATGGTGTTGATGACAATGGAGATAAAAATGTAGTTTCCTTTATCAAACAATTCCTAGTAGGTGGTCCTAGCAGTATTCGTGCATGGAGACCTATGCAATTAGGCCCTGGAAACTATGAATTTATTGAAACTTCTAATAATAACATCTATTTCCAAAGAGGTGATCTTTTACTTGAATTTAACATGGAATATAGATTTGATTTGTTCTGGTTAATGGAAGGTGCTTTGTTTTTTGACGGTGGAAACATTTGGACTTTACAAGAAGACACAAACAGACCGGGTTCAAAAATAAGTTCTGATTTTTATAAGCAAATTGCTTTAGGTTATGGGTGGGGAATTCGGTTTGATTTTAATTATTTCTTAATTAGATTTGATTTTGGATATAAATTAAGAAGTCCATTTATATTAAAAGATACGAACAGTCATTATCATCCATTAAAAGGTCAGGGCGTTTTTGGCAATTTTAATGTAGCAGTGAATTACCCTTTCTAATTCAGATCTATTTTTTGAATAACACTTTTCTTCCATATTTACTGCAAATCGGACACACATGTGGATCATGTCTTTTAGCAGGACAATATTCTCTTCCAAAGAAGATTATTTGCAGATGTAATTTGTTCCATTTTTCTTTTGGAAATAATCGCTTGCAATCGCTTTCAGTCTTCGTCACATTTTTTCCTGTACTTAAATTCCATCGCCAAGCCAGTCTGTGAATGTGTGTATCTACAGGAAAAGCAGGAACACCAAAAGCTTGTGCCATCACTACCGATGCTGTTTTATGACCTACGCCTGGCAATTCTTCAAGTGCTTCAAATGTGTTCGGAACTTCACCTTCATATTTTTCTATTAAAATGTGAGATAAGTCAAAAATTGCTTTTGATTTTCTCGGACTCAAACCGCATGGTCGAATAATAACCCTTATTTGATCAGGCGTCAACTTAACCATATCAAATGGATTATCTGCTTTCGCAAAAAGCAGTGGTGTAATCTCATTTACTTTCTTATCTGTACATTGAGCAGATAAAAGAACAGCAATTAACAAAGTGTATGTGTCTTTATGATCTAATGGAATTGGGACCTCAGGATAAAGCTTTTCAAGTATTTCGATGATATCATCGACTTTCTCTTTTTTCGAAATAGCCATTTAGAGTTTATTTAGAAATGAAACAGTATCTACATTATCTGCATAGTCCATTAAACCAGGTTGTTGTGCAGATCCCAATTTAAAGGTTCTTTGATTGTCTAAGGTTTTATTCGATAATACACATTGAATTTGATCCTTTTTTACCATCAGCTCTTTCTCAACATCGCTTGCTTTTTTAAAATAGCTATAATGTAAAGTAGCGATTCTAGATGAAATTTCTTCGTCACATTTCAGCAATAAAAAATTATTAGATAAAAATGATACTTGATTTAGCAAAAAAAGTGCGTTACTATAATCATAGTTGTTTTTATATTTATTATGATTGATCACATGGTTATAATCGTAGATAGCTTCAAAAAACGTATCTAACTTAAATCCATCTTCAATATACAATTTTGAAATATTACGACAACCTAATCCAAAATAAGCAAACACATCTTCGCCAATTGGTTTTAAAGAATCTACAGAATCATCTTTAAAAATGACACCAACGGCGTGTCTGTTTTTCCGAATGATATTTGGTACATGAGAAAAATATTTCTCGAAATGAGCGCCTGTTGTATTATTCCCAGTTGCAATTAAGGCGTCAAAGGATTTTAATCTTTCGACACTTTTAATTCTAGATTCAAATTCTGGTGATTTTTTAATGAGTTGTTCAATGAGGTAACTTGTAAGAACCTTGTCCTTTTCCGAATATTTTATAAGTGCATTATGTCCTGTTAGCAATACAGAAAGCACATCATGAAATCCAACCAAGGGTATATTGCCTGCCAAAACAAGCCCAACGTTTTTACCACCGGTAAATTGATTTGAATCATAATGAGACAACCATGCCTTTAATAATGATTCATCTAAGAACTGTTGCTTTATTGCCAACAATGCTTTCCATACATTTTCTTTGTTAAACCAAGGATTATTAAGGCAAGCTTGAACCACCACGGATTGTAGTTCCTCATTATTCTCATTTATACAATCACTCAGCTGAGCAAAAGCTTTTATCCTTGAATCTAAACTCATTTATCGTTTTGACTTTTGATGTGTAACATAATCGCGCCACTTTTCAATTACGTTTTGCATGTCCTCAGGTAAATCTGTTTCAAATAAAACATATTCGTTTGTTCGTGGATGAATAAATCCTAAGGACTTTGCATGCAGTGCGTGGCGAGGAATCATATCGAAGCAATTCTTTACAAACTGCTTATAACGCGTAAATACTGTACCCTTTCTAATACGTGCGCCATCATATTTATAATCATTAAATAAAGGATGTGACTTACTAGAAAGGTGAACTCTAATTTGGTGTGTTCGGCCCGTTTCCAGTTTACACTTGATGACACTGACGTAATACAATGACTCAAGAACTTCATAATGTGTCACAGCTGGTTTGCCTCCTTCCTCATCTTGAAACACATGCATTTTAAATCGCTCAGTAGGATGTCTGCCTATATTTCCTTTTATGGTGCCTTTTTCAGGTTCTGGGCTTCCCCACACCAATGCGACATATTCTCTGTCAATCGAGTGGTCAAAAAACTGTTTAGCCAAATGATTCATAGCAAAATCATTCTTAGCTACAACCAACAAGCCGGAAGTATCTTTATCAATTCTGTGCACTAAACAAGGTCGATCTACCTCGTTTCCTTCTAATACAGGCAAATCTGTTTGAGACAAATAATGAACAAGGCCATTAACGAGCGTTCCTGATAAATTTCCTATACCTGGATGAACAACAAGTCCTGGGGGCTTATAAATTATTATAATATCCTTATCCTCATATCTGATATCTAAGTCTATTGGCTCAGGGATCACTTCAATCTTGTGCCTTGGCTCCATTGAGGAATATATTTTGATAACATCGTTAGGCCTGACTTTATAGCTTGGTTTGACAACTTTATCATTGACAAGTACCCCTTTATCAGATATCGTATTTTGAATAAAATTTCTTGATACTTTTTCTATACGTTCCAATAGGAATTTATCAATTCGCATTGGTGTTTGTTTTGGGTCTACCTCAATACTAAAATGCTCATATAACTCGTCTTGATCCACGCTATTAATTTAAAATGTGAGTGCAAAGGTAAGCATTCAATCGAAACAGATCAAAAAACGTAGCTGATACCAATATGAAGGTCAAAATAATTAATAGCTGATCTCTCTAGATCAAAGTTGTCTATTGGTAAACCACTTGAATATTCTCGAGGTGCCAAATAGGTCATATTTGTACTGCTGTGAATATTAAATTTTGTTAAAAACAAAAATCCATCTGATAAATAGGTTGTAAAACCAAAACCTGCCATGTAAGTTAATCCCAAGTTGGTTTCATCAAACATAAAATCAGAAGCGCCATCTGTAAAGAAAGTCGTTGTCGTTAATGAATACATGATTTGAGGCCCAAAGCCAGCTTCAATAAATGGTTCTATTCTCCAAAAGAAAAAATCCGGATAATAGCGATACATCATTTTTAAATTCCATAAATTAGTTCCCGTTCTCACCTCAAAATCTGTATAAATTCTCGATACAGCACCTAAATGTTGGTAAGCCATCTGCACGCCTAATAAACCCATTTGAGAAATATCGCGTTGCTTTAGGAAGGTAAAAGAACAACCAAACATTTTACGATCTAATTTATCTTTAAATGTACTGGTTGGAAATCCTGGCGTTAAAGAAAAGTCGACATATTTAATCAAAATATTTTGATCAATCGAATCAACTGATTCATCTTGTGCAGATATTGGAGTCGTTAAAAAGCAAATTGACAAAGAGAATAACAATATAAATCTCATTTGATTTTTAATTCTAACACTAAGAAGCATAAATTTCTAGATTAATTCTCTTTAAACCTTTATAAAGGTAAGTATATTGTGATAACTAATACTAAGTTACTATGAAGAAACCTTCTACCAAGTTTGAAACTATTTGTGTAAAAGAAAACATGCCTGTTGATGGCAGTGATTCTCACGTTTTACCCATTCATGCTACTTCTGCATTTACCTACGAGAATCTTGAAGACTCTATTGATGTTTTCACTGGTCAAAAAAGTGGTTATGTATATTCAAGATTTGGTAATCCTACCATTGCTTCAGTAGAAAAAAAGCTGGCTCAATTGGAAACTATAGACATTGAAAATGAAGGTGCCTGCATTATGACTGGATCAGGCATGTCGGCCATTAGCACACTATCAATGAGTTTACTAGAATCCGGTGATGCCATATTAACGCAATATAATTTATACGGAGGTACAACAGAAGTATTCAAAAAAATATTGAGTAAATACGGGATAAGTGTCATTTTTATCGATTTAGAGGATAAGGTTGCTATAGAAAAATCCTTAGAAGAACATCAAAACATCAAACTTATATACTTTGAAAGTCCATCCAATCCGACATTAAATTGTCTGGACATTTCTGGTATTGCAGAAATTGCAAAGAAATATAATGTCTTATCAGCTATTGACAATACGTTTTGTACTTCCTACTTGCAGAGACCTTTCAACTTTGGCATTGACTTCGTTGTCTATTCTACAACTAAATACTTGAATGGACATGGTAATTCTATTGCTGGTGCTATTATCAGCAAGGACGAAAACTATAGAAAAACAATTTGGACAACTATGAAATTACTTGGGACAAGTTGTAATGCTTTTGATGCCTGGCTTTTACACAATGGGTTAAAAACTTTGACAGTGCGCATGGATAAACATTGCTCAAATGCAATGACAATTGCTCAATTCCTAGAATCGCAACCAAACGTTTTAAAAGTAAACTATCCTGGTCTAAAATCAAATAAATATCATGGTGTTGCTAGCCAACATATGAATCAGTACGGTGCTATGCTGAGTTTTGAAATTGAGGGTGGATTAGAAAAAGCCAAAGGCTTTATGAACAAAACCCAATTATGTTCCATAACGGCTACCTTAGGTAATGTGGATACCTTGCTTTTACATCCTGTTACGGCTTCTCACATGAATATTGACAAAGAAATAAGAGAAGCTAACGGCATTAAAGATGGTTTAATTCGTATATCGGTAGGAATCGAAAATGTTGATGATCTGATTGAGGATATAAAATTGGGTTTAACGTAATTGGAAATTTCCCAAAAAAAAACCTTAAGTTTTTACTTAAGGCTTCTTTTTTTTATTTAGTTGAAAGAAAAGTTAGCAATCTAATCTAGCAAGTTCTAAATTTAATTCAGCAAGACCCTCATTGTAGTCTTCTATTTGACCAGATTCTTCAGCGCATTCTTTGTGATCCTGAAAGAATTCTTTGTATTCTTCTAAAGCATCTTTGTATGTTTTACAATTTTCTTCTGAAGAATCTGAATTATATGCACTTTCAGCATTAAAAAGAGCATCAACTAGGGGAATTGCTTTCATTTCTAATACTGATTCAGTACAGTCTACATCATCTCCACATGAGACAATGACAAAAGCTGCAAACATGCAGACCATTAAATTTTGGATTTTTTTCATGACTAATATTAATTTTTGATTGTAATTAAAGAATCTAAGATAGTCACTTAATTCAATTATTAAAATGAAATCAAAAAAAAAGTCTCAGCACTGAGTACTGAGACAATTTATATTTTACTTTCAAAAAGAAGTTAACAAGATAAGGCGTCAATCTCTCCTTCAAGGGCAGAAACTGCCTCATTATAATCTTCAATCTCCCCTGACTCCTCTGCACATTGTTTACGATCTTTTATAAAATCTAGTAATTCTTCTAAGGCATCTTTGTAAGATTTACAATTTTCATCGCTAGGATCTGCGATATAATCGTCTGACGCATCGAAGGCAGCTTCGTATAATGGTTCTGATTCCATTTCTAAAACAGATTCAGTACAATCAACATCATCTCCACACGAAACGAATACAAATGAGACAAGTAAAAACGCAAAGAATAATTGGAATTTTTTCATAATTAAT
>JABDKX010000106.1 GCA_013001975.1 Saprospiraceae bacterium
ATGGCCATTCCTAAATTTTTACACGGTGTGCCCAAGGAAATTGCTGGTAAAGAATACAGCAATTTGATGGTGAAGTCTGCATGACCTGACAGGTTATAGGACCTGACAGGTCCTACCCAAAAGTTAATAGTTAAATTGAAGGCAAGAAATAATGCAAGTTTTGTAAGGAACTCTTATGAATAAAGCGTTTTACCGATGTTAATTTCTAAATTTTTACTTTGTACAGGAGTAAGATAGTTTAATGGTGAAGTCTGCATGACCTGACAGGTTATAGGACCTGACAGGTCCTAAAAAAAGCACATCCTCGTTCGAAGATGTGCTGTAAATATTGTTTTCAAGTTTTTATATTCCTTATAAAACTGGAATTCTTAGGATTTGTCCTGGATAAATTTTATCCGGATGTGTTAACATTGGCTGATTCGCTTCGAAAATAGCATTGTATTTCATTGGATCGCCATACACATCTTTAGAAATTTTTGAAAGTGTGTCTCCAGATTTAACTTCGTGAAAAGTAGATTCTGGCTCAGGATTGGTAACAGAAATATTATCTGAAACACTGCCTACACCTTCAACGTTTCCTAACGTTAAAATAATTTTTTCTCTCTCTGCATTTGTTTCTGCTGTACCGCTTACTGAAATGTGGTCAGAAAAATCAATATCAACATCACAACAAAGACCAAGTCGCTCTAATTCTGCTTTCAAAGCATCGCTTTTAGACAACTCAACTGGAGCAGCAACTACTTCTTCTTTCTTACCAAATAATTTTTTTCCTGCTCCTTTAATGAATGAAAATAAACCCATGTAATTTTAATTTTTAGGTTAGATAATATAAAACAAGTTGCATTAAAGGGTTTTTAAATGAGAAAATCAAGTTTTAAACCTTAAAATTTACTTAAACGCTCTTTTGTTTTAGCACCATCGGCTCAAAATTCCTTATTGACTTGCTAATATGAATTTGATTATTTTTGCCTCATGAATAATCCGCATTTAGATCCTACTGATGAAAATTTATCAGGTGATGACAAACAATTGGAAAAAGCATTGCGTCCAAAGCATTTATCCGAATTTGCGGGTCAACCAAAAATAGTATCCAACCTTAAAATTTTTATTGAAGCGGCTAAGCTTAGAGGGGAAGCTTTGGACCATGTTTTATTACATGGACCTCCGGGACTTGGAAAAACAACCTTGAGTTATATCGTTGCCAATGAGTTAGGATCTACAATCAAATTAACTTCAGGACCTGTTCTTGAAAAACCTGGAGATTTAGCAGGATTATTAACCAATCTTGAAGAAGGCGATGTATTGTTTATAGACGAAATTCATCGGCTGAATAATATTGTAGAAGAATATTTGTATTCAGCCATGGAAGATTACAGGATTGATATTATGATTGATTCTGGACCCAGTGCAAGGAGTATTCAATTAGAATTGAATCCTTTCACCCTTGTTGGGGCAACGACCCGAATGGGACTTTTGACTTCACCGCTAAGAGCACGTTTTGGAATTAACTGTCACCTTGATTATTATAATGTTGAAACTTTAAAAAACATTATCATAAGGAGTGCTTCTATATTGAAAATTGAAATTGAAGAAAAAGGAGCTATTGAGATTGCGCGAAGAAGCAGAGGAACACCTAGAATCGCAAATGCATTGTTGCGTCGAATAAGAGACTTTGCTCAAATCAAAGGGAACGGAACCATTGATTTGGAAATATCTAAATTTGGATTAAATGCATTGAATGTGGATGAAGGTGGATTAGATGAAATGGACAATAGGATATTATCATCTATTATTCAGAAATTCAAAGGCGGCCCAGTTGGTTTGACGACGATTGCAACAGCCGTTGGTGAAGAAGCAGGTACCATCGAAGAAGTACACGAGCCATTCTTAATTATGGAAGGGTATATCCAACGTACGCCGAGAGGAAGAGAGGCTACGCAAAAAGCATACGAACACCTAGGCGTCGTGCCACCTTCTCAATCTGGAAGTCTTTTTTAAAAATCTAAAAGTTATAGCTTTAAGCTTGTGCTGTTGGTGTGAAGTTTAAAGGAATATTAGGCGGTTGCTGATTATCTTTAATTGGCCCATATTGCTTTTCAAATTTTACAACATTATCATTGAGCGCTTTCAATAAACGTTTCGCATGTTGTGGTGTCAAAATCACTCTTGACTTCACTTTCGCCTTTGGCACATTCGGCACCATTCTGATGAAATCAACAACAAATTCAGATTGTGAATGTGAAATGATTGCTAAGTTAGAATAAATGCCTTCTGCAATCTCTTCAGGTAATTCAATGTTTACACTATTCTTGGGCTTCTTTTTTTCTTCTGCCATGATATTTTTTATGATTCAAAACTAAAGTAATTAAAGGATAAATAGCAAGAAAGTTCTTTTATGACCCAAGTTTTTTTGATAATTTAATCCACTGTGAAAATATGTTGTCATTCTTTTAAAATAGTGAGATGAAAAAATTGAACGTAATAGGTGCTTTTCTACTAGCCATTCCTCTCATCGTTTTTGGCTCTAATTATTTTATTGACATGATTCCGAAACCGCCTGATGACGGTTCGATTGGTTTAGATATGTTGGAGACAATGAGAAGTGGTGGCATGATGGTTTATGTCGCTCTTGGGCATATTATTATTGGTTTGATGTTGATCTTCAAAAAGACAAGATATGTGGCTTCCATATTACAATTACCAATTTCCTTGGCTATCGTGTTTTTTAATTATCAATGCAACCTGGAGGATTGGTTATGGGTTTATTAATTTTAGCATTCAATTTCATGGCCTTGATGGATAAGGATAAAATAAAATTACTGCTATCGTAAGCCTTTTATAATTATAAATATCAGAACAGCATGTCTCAAAACGAAGCGTACTTCAACACCAATAAAAAACTTTGGAATGCAAAAGTTCAGCATCATGTAAAAAGTGACTTTTATAATATGGAGGGCTTTTTAAGAGGGGAGACTTCCTTGAGAAAAATTGAGTTGGCATTATTGCCTGATTTAAATGGTAAAAAGCTTTTACATCCTCAATGTCACTTTGGTCAAGATACGTTATCACTTGAAAGGCTGGGAGCCAATTGTACGGGTGTAGATTTTTCTGAGACTGCCATTCAAAAAGCCAAGGCCATTAGAGACCAATTGGGTATGAAATCTGATTTTATTGCTTGTAATGTGTATGACATGGATAAACACGTTCAAGATATCTTTGATTATATTTTCTGCTCTTATGGTGTCATTACATGGTTACCTGATTTGAACAGATGGGCGCATCAATTATCAAAAAGATTGAAGCATGGGGGGGAATTGATCTTTGTTGAATTTCATCCATTGCTTTATATGTTTGATTGGGATACTGGTGAATTGACTTATGAATACTTTAATCAAGGGAAACCTGAATCTGAAGTAGAGAGTGGGACTTATGCAGATAATGATGCAGATATCGCATTGAAAGAATATTTTTGGATGCATTCACAATCTGAACTCATTCAAGCGTTGATCGATAATGGTTTTATTATAAATGAGTTCAAGGAATACGATTACTCACCATATAAAATATTTGATCAGTGCAAATTTCGAGCGGAACAAGAGTATGTCTACAAACCTGGAAAAATCAGCTTGCCCCATGTGTTTTCAATTCGTGCTCAAAAAGCATAACGGATCATTGAAAATCAACAAATTATACATTTAGAATTAATTAATCTTTTTATTGCTGGTAATCATGTAGTTACATATTAATTAAATGACTAATAATTTGGTTTGGCATAGATTTTATTTTACTTTTGCTTTACCAAAAATTTGATTTCATGATGCCCAATACCCCAGATATCGTAACGGATATCGACAACGATGCTAAATTAGATGCTGATCAATACTCTTTCCTTTTAGGTATAAAAGAGTTTTCCTTTCTGGTACTAATCTTATTTATAGGTTGCAGTGGCTTTTCTTTTTGTGTTAAAAAGATATACGAGCCAAAAGCCTCACAAAAAATTGACAACATAATTACGCATGACTTAGAGTTGGCTGAAATAGACATGCCGGTTCAAAATCCTTCCTTAAGTCCCGACAATTAACAAGTTTTTGCTGATTTAGCATTTTATATAAAGGGATTAAATATTTTTTTATATCTTTCTGATGTTGATAAATTCATTAAGAAATATAATAGAAAAGTCCACTTTTGGTGTATGTTCATCAATTGGCAGTAAAATGGGTATCAGAAGCTCCAGAGTGAGGTTGTATTTTATCTATTTATCTTTTGTGGCTATGGGGTCACCAATAATCATTTATTTAGTAATGGCTTTTTGGATCAACCTCAAAACATATTTACGGAAAGGATATCACGTCTTATTAGATTAGAACAATTTTAATGAAGGGAGAAGAATTGATTGCGCTTTTAGTACAACTTTCTAGATCTGATAACAATTTTGACGATTTCGAATTTTCATATATCCTTCAAGTAGGGCAAGCCTTAGGTATGAATCAATTGGATATCGAAGATGCCATAAGGTATAACACACGAAAAGAAGTCGGTTTCCCAAAGACGGAACAGGATCGTATGAATATATTATACCACATGTTGTTTCTGATGAAAATCGATAAAAATGTTTCTCCAAAAGAAGCGGAACTTATTCACCACTATGGATTCAAATTAGGGTTTTCCAAATCAATGCTGGATGAGTTTATAACTGTCATAACAGACTATGCACACGAAAGAGTACCAACTGAAAAAATGTTGGACATCATAAGAAAGTATCAAAATTAATTGCCGATTAATCTGCTATTGCATCAACTCCAGTCGGTAATGTGATCGTTTTATCATCCATCAATGATTCAGCTAAAGAACTTGTCTTAGAAAGTTCATATTTAAAGAAGAATTGCATCAATTTAATTTTACTTTCCAAAAATTCTTGGCTGTATCCGCTGTCATTACTTTCAAGTGCTTTACAGGCTTTTGAAGCTGTATCTAACCACATCCAACCTAGTAAAATATGACTGAAAAATTCCATAAATAAATTGGCGTCAGCCGTAAATTTCAAAAATGCACCTTGTTGTGCAAAACCTGCCAGATGTCCTATAACTTTTTGAGCTAATTGGATTTTTGATTCCAGTTTGTCAGCGTATGCCACTAAGCTATTTTGCGTTTTTGCAGCCTTTAATGTTACGTTAAATTCATTCATCAAATGACTTAAGGCGGCTCCATTTTGCATCAACACTTTTCTTCCTAAAAGATCTAATGATTGAATTCCTGTGGTTCCCTCGTAGATTGAAAATATTCTAATATCTCTATAATATTGTTGTAGTATATACTCAGAACAAAATCCATAGCCACCAAGTACTTGAACACCATTCGAAATCGCTTGTAAGCCCATTTCAGAAGGATATGTTTTAGTAATTGGGGTTAATAATTCCAATAATAATTTGTAACGCTCACGCTCTTCAACTTCCTCTGCTGTTTTAGATAGGTCTGCATATTTACTCGTCAATAAGATTAAATTCAAGCTGCCTTCTGCAATTGTTTTTTGATGCATCAACATTCGCCTCACATCTGGATGATTGGTTATGAGTGTTTGTTCTTCAGCTGAATTTTTCTTTCCTTGATCATTTAATTTTCTTCCTTGTTTTCTTTCGTTAGCATATTCTAATGATGCAAAATAGCCGGCAGAAACGATTCCTGCTGCGCCTCTTCCAACTGCAATTCTTGCAGCATTCATCATAAGGAACATATATTTTAAGCCTTTATTTTCTTGACCGACGATCCATCCTTTACAATTATCTTTTTCACCAAAAATGAGATGTGTGGTGCAATAACCCCGTTGTCCTAATTTTTGAAAATCTCCAGCTGTTTGAACGTCATTTGAGATCAAGCTGTTATCGTCCTCAATTCTGTTTTTAGGAACTACAAAAAGCGAAATACCTTTGGTTCCAACAGGAGCTCCTTCAACACGTGCTAAAACGAGATGAACAAAATTATCTAAGTACTCATGATCTCCACCAGAGATAAATATTTTTTGACCCTTGATATTATAAGAACCATCGTCATTAGGTTTTGCACTGGTTGTAATATCGGATAATGAGCTTCCAGCTTGTGGCTCTGTCAAACACATAGTTCCCGCCCATTCACCTGCTAACATATTTGGTGTATAAGTAGTTTTTAAATCTTCATCTCCAAAATTTAAAATTAAATCAGCAGCCCCTAAAGTCAAACCTGCATAACCAGGTAGGTGATTGTTGGCTGCATCAAGAATAAAGGTTGCAGCGGTATAAACCATGTATGGCATTTGTAATCCACCTTCCTCAAAAGGAACACTGGCAGCAATGATGCCTAATTCACCGCCTTGTTTCATTATTTTCTCCACTTGAGGGTGGACAACAATTTTTCCATCTTTAAAATGGCAAGGCTGTTCATCCATTTCTTGGAAATAGGGAAACAATTCTTTGTCAGCAAAGTCATTTACAGATTGAATAAACATGTCCATTGATTCCATGTCGTGATCCGCATAATACGGCTTTGACATAACTTCAGATAAGTTGTTTATATACTTAAGATAAAACCCTAATGTTTTTGCATCAAAATATTTATTTGCCATCCTATTTTTCTTTAGTGGTTGTAATATTAAAAAAATTAACTTGGAGTTTAAAATTTTACGAATCGCTATTCGAGAAATTAGAATAATAAGGTTTTATCTTTGTCAAATGAATTGCTTTAAATGTGGCCAATCTATTGCATGTAATCCTGGAAACAACTGCTGGTGTGAATCGGTTCCAGCACTTAATAACTTTGACCTCGACCAATCTTGTTATTGTAAAGATTGCTTAATAGAAGCGTTATCAAAGGAAGTTAATGAAAACCGAAAATGTGACAACATTCAAATGAAAAAAATTGCCAAATTAGGTGTGCCTATTCGAATAAAGGAAAATGTCGATTATACGATTAATGAGGAAGGATTGTATATTTTTACACCTTGGTATTTAATGAGGCGAGGTCATTGTTGTGATAATAAATGTACCAATTGTCCATATTAATTTTAACAAACTTGAAATATGCATTTTAAATTAACTGAGGAACAATTAATGATTCAAAAAGCAGCAAGAGATTTTGCTCAAAATGAATTAATTAACGGTGTAATAGAACGCGATACACATAAAATTTATCCTAAAGAGCAATTACAGCAAATGGGAGAATTGGGTTTCATGGGAATGATGGTAAAAGCTGAATATGGTGGGACTGAAATGGATACCATGTCATATGTGTTAGCGATGGAAGAAATATCTAAAGTTGACAATTCATGTTCGGTTACGATGTCTATTCAGAATTCGTTGATTTGTTCTGGTATCCAAAACTATGCATCTGAAGAATTGAAGCAAAAATATTTACCAGGTTTGGCATCTGGAGAAGTCATAGGGGCTTTTTTATTATCGGAACCTGAAGCTGGAAGTGATGCAACCAGCCAAAGAACGACGGCAGAAGATAAGGGTGATCATTTTTTGATTAATGGAACGAAAAATTGGATAAGTAATGGAAAATATGGTGGTCTTTTCATTGTTATAGCACAAACAGATATTGACAAAGGCCATAAAGGTATCAACGCAATTATAGTGGATCCAAATACTGACGGTATCACTACAGGTGAATTAGAAGAAAAGATGGGAGTCAGATCTTCTGATACTTGTTCGGTCATGTTTCAAGATGTAAAAGTGCCTAAAGAAAACTTGATTGGCAGCAATGGATTTGGATTTAAATTTGCCATGAAAATATTAAGTGGTGGAAGAATTGGTATTGCGGCGCAAGCATTGGGAATTGCTGGTGGCGCATATGAATTAGCAGTTGCCTATTCGAAGCAAAGATCTGCATTTGGAAAAACGATTAATCAACACCAAGCCATTGCATTTAAGTTAGCTGATATGGCAACTAAAATCGAAGCAGCTAAGATGATGGTTTATCGTGCAGCATGGATGAAAGATCAAGGTCTTGATTATAGTCAAGCATCAGCAATGGCCAAGTTGTACGCCTCTGAAATTGCGCAAACAGTGACTTCCGAAGCTGTTCAGATTCATGGTGGATATGGATATGTTAAAGAATATCATGTTGAACGCTTGATGCG
>JABDKX010000127.1 GCA_013001975.1 Saprospiraceae bacterium
ATTGTCGATCTTCCAGATATTGATGGTGAATTATAAAACGCATTGAGTTCAAGAGAAAAATCATTTTCTAGTAACCAAGTTTGTGTCGTACTTATATTATAACTTTTGTTTGATAATTTAATAAGATCATCGTCGTAATATGATTCAGTTTGGGACCATAAAAACAAAAAGTTGTTTTGCATCGTCCAATTATTACCAATATAAACAGGTACAGAAAGATTAGCAGAAATGTTTTCTGTGTTTGATAAATTTACTGGTTCGTATGCTTGCTGATTCGTATTGAGGGTAACACGATCCTGAAATCTTGAAATCGTGCTGTCTTCTTTACTGTACTGCACTGACAACATATAAGAGTTTAATCTGTAATCAACCTTGTAGTTATTAGCGATAGCAGGTTGTAGGCTGGCATTACCAAAGAAAAAAGTGTTTGGATCTAAAAATATAGCGAACGGAGCCATATCATTAAAAGTTGGCCTTGTAATTCTTCGGCTGTAAGAAAGGTTTAGTGATTGTTCATCATTGATTTTCCTAGAGTAAAAAACGCTTGGAAATAGTGCACCAAATTGACGATCAACCACACTACCTTCTTTAATGGTATTCAATTTCGAATCGGTATGCTCATATCTTAATCCAGCTTTAAATGTGTTGTTGTCTTTAATTTTAAAATCAACAGAAGCAAATGCAGCCAAGATGTTTTCTTTCAAATCCGATTCATTGGTAAATTGGTCAATGAAATTCCATTCATTATTTTCTTTTATTTCTACACTAACATCATTGGTAAATTCTGAAGAAGCAATTTTAAATCCAGTTAGGAAATTAATATTTTCATTAATTGTATTACTGTAATCAACCTGCGCTACTTTAATATTTATGGGTGTCAATTTCCTACTTCTGGTTTCTTCCAACTTCAGAAGAACATCATCAGCATCAAAAAATTCCGTCGTATAATTAGTTGGGTTGTCATCTTCATAAAGCAAATAATCTAAATTTAAGTTGAGCTTTCCTGAACTCCCAATTTTCTGTTCGATATTTATATTACTCATAAAGTGTTTCCATTCATTAACTTCGTCGTTTACTAAGCTAAGTCTTGAATCTAACGTGTTGTTAATGGTAGTCATTCCAAAATTATTTGCATCCATTGCCCATCGATTGTTATAAGCACCAAATAAAAGGCCGACAATTGTATTATCTGATAGCTCATAATCTAATCCCAACCTTATATTGTGGTTGTTTTCATTGGGTTCTCGATTTGTAGAGACTTCACTTTCCGTTATAGTGTTTTCGAAGTCTACTTTTCTATAGTTATAGAAAAACTGTTCTTGTGCCATTCTTGTATAACTGTAATTGGAAAATATATTTAGTTTATCTTTTCTGTAGTTGAGACCAAGATTAGCAGAAGCTGTTTCGCCTCTTCCATAACCAACAGATGCTGACCAATTACCATTCAATCCCATGTCTGTTCTTTCTTTGAGAATGATATTTATAAAACCCGCATTTCCTTCTGCGTCAAAGTTGGCAGGTGGCGTTGTAATGATTTCAATGCTTTCAATATTATCTGACGGCATACCTTCTAACATTTGAATAATACTTTCGACTGGTTGGTACGTCAATTTTCCATTAATCATAACGGACAGACCATCTTTACCAACGAGTGAAATATTATTGCTTTGTCGATTAACAATGACACCTGGAGATTTTTCTAAGACTTCCAAAGCCGTGCCTCCCGCTGAAGTCAAAGAACTCGCAACGTTAACGACCAATCTGTCAATCTTTTGTTCGAATAATGCTTTTTTAGCAACGACTTGGACTTCATCAAGGCTGACGCCTTCGCTTAATATGATGTCATCCATTCTGAGATCTTGATTGTTTGAAATGTTAATGACTTCGGAGTAGTAATCCGAATAACCTAAGTAGCTAGATGAGATAAGATATGATCCTTGATCAACAGCCTGAAATATATAATTGCCGCCATCATCTGTTAATTCTCCTCTGATCAGTGAAGAGTCGATTGAATTTAAAAGCAGAACATTAGCATATGCCAACGCTTCTTGGTTATCGTCAATGACTTTTCCTTTCAAATTGCCTTGACTATAAAGAAGAGATTTTTGACAAACTATTATAAATAGAGATACTGTAATTAGCTTGAATAATACTGGTTGAGGTTTAAACATATTATCAATTAGTTTAGAGTGTTACAACGTATTTGTAAAAATCACACTTAAATCTACCAATTTTATCCCCTTTCAGGGTGTATTTTAGATTAATTACCAACCTGATAGGTCATAGAACCTGTCAGGTCCATGTTTTAAATACATTTTATTAAATTTAGCCGATTAAACGACTAATATGAAGCGCAGAACTTTTGTAAACAATTCTGTCTTAGCGACAGGATCTCTTTTTCTATTAAAATGTAAAGCAGAAAAAACAACTAAATCGATTTCTAAAGATATGACCAGTGATACAACCACATTTGATAAAATCGGAATTCAATTGTGGTCCGTTCGACATGCAATGGAAAAAGAACCTATAGCAACCTTAAAAGCATTATCAGAAATTGGTTTTACAGATATTGAATGTACAGGTTATGAAGCAGGAAAAGTATATGGTATGACGCCTAAAGAATTCAAAAGTGTCTTATCTGATCTCGGCTTATCAATGCAAAGCTGTCATGTAAAAACAGGAACTGATGTTCCCGACAAAATTCGAACAATGACAAATGACTGGGAAGGATTTTGTGAAGACATTGCATTTTTAGGTGGCAAATCAGTAGTGAGTGGATGGTTTAGACCAGATGAACGGGAAACAATTGACGATTATAAAAAACATGCTGAGTTATTTAACAAATGTGCGGAAGTTGCTAAAAAATATGATTTAACTTTTGCGCACCATAATCATGATTTTGAGTTTTTTAAAATCGATGATCAAGTGCCTTACGATATTTTACTCAATGAGACAGATAAGGATAAAGTCTTTTTCGAAATGGATCATTACTGGGTAAAAAAAGCAGGCGCCAATTCTCTAGAATATATTAAAAACCATCCTGGTCGTTTTCCATTTTGGCA
>JABDKX010000136.1 GCA_013001975.1 Saprospiraceae bacterium
GTGGAAAGGAATGAGATCGAATCTTCAGGAATGATATTCGTGAGAGTTTCAAATGGCACATTATCATCAGAATTCAAAATGATGATTATCGATTAGAATATTCGTTAGCTTTTTAAATATTTGTGTATAGCGGCCCTTTGTGGATGGGGGCCGCTATTTTTTTATTTCACTATAAACTCTTCATATCTTTATTCATAAGTATTCTTTGTTATAACTGTTTATCGGATCCAGATTAAAGCATACCTTTTAGTAGGTAAAGAAAGCAACTCTAATAAATAGGTCCAATTTAGAATATCCTCATCTACACCAACCCCCTCTAAATTGCATTTTAAGGACAATATTGTGCAACACCAAAGACATAACATATTATAAATATTTTACATATGTTATTTTTGATTTTAATTAATTTACTCATTAGAATAACTTAATTTTTATTAATTGCCCCCAAAGTGATTAATTGATTTACCATACAAAAACAGTAAATCCCTTCCGATTTTCCTACAACTTAGGATTTATTCCAAAAGTTGCCAACCAACTATGAGTAGATAATACCTGTATTAACTATATGGTATTTTAAACTAGAAAGTAAACTATTGACGTTTTGACATGCGACGTCATAAATATCTTTTCTCATATCCATTTTTTTATACAGGTAGTAAATCAGATTAATCAGCTATTATCTTACCGTTAAATAACAAGGTCTTAGTTGCAAATCCGATTTTTAGCTAAGAAATATTAAGGTGTTAAAGTTTCTTATCTAAATAACCATAATTAAACTATCCCAACTCCGATCCCGATGCAATTGTTTGTATAATTTAATAATTGTATAAATAGTTCAAAATCGATTTTATCAGATCTCAAATGAGGTCCGAAGTAAACTGAAATAAAATTAAAGGCTGAGAATGCTGCATTTATAAAATGTCAGCATAATAATGGAACATTGACTTGTGGCTATGCTATGAGCCAGCTTTTTATTAATCAATGATATTTAATGTCTTAATATAAGAACATGACAAAGCTTACATCCAATTTATCCTTCGCAATTGTATTGTTTGTATTTCAAACTTTTATAAGTGGCCCAGTAATTGAAAAGAAAGAGGTTTCGAACAATCCAAGTAGCGAACTACAATTGAGATCTTTTGATTCCAATTCTGAATGTGTTGCATTAAATTCTGAATGCGCTGCATTATCTACACCTACAGTGGTTGCGGCAGGTTCCGTTATCATTGATATGGGTGTTGTACCGCAAACAGTTGCAAATGGTTTGAAACCATACGGGATGATATTTGACCTTATTAAAAACCATGGCATATCCGTTCTATGGATCATTGATGAAAACAAAATGTCTGATAAGAATACAGGTTCAGATGCTGTAGATTTTTCCTATGGTGGTCAGGATTTTAAAGGCGGTCCATTTATTATACCAGCTGCTTATTTATCACCAGACGTAAATGCAACTATCAATAGTTGGATTGCAAAAGGCGTCCAAACAGTAACAATAACGAGTGATGTCAATGTGCCTGTTTTTGTTGAGTTAAATGGTGTACCAAACTGGACACTTGATGCAGGAAATGGTGGTAAAGTAATACCTGGACTTGAAGGAGCTGAAATTCCAGAATTTAATGATGCAGCTCAAACTGATGCTAATTATATTTTCAAGCCAACAGATCAATTGGATTGTTGTGATTATTTATATGTAATGCCACATGCCGATCCAATATGGGAAACACATGGCAACCTTTACAATTGGGTACAATCAAAAAGCAACGGTGGATGCCGAGGATGGATATGGAGTGCCTGTCATGCAGTAAGTGCATTGGAAAATGCATTTGATTATATAACACCAGATGCTAATTTACAAATGAATTTTCTTTCTGAAAAACTTGGCGTTGCTGATCTTGGAAACGATCCTTGGGCAGAAAACTCATTGGTACTTTGGGGTGATCATGATGGTGGTGACGAAGAATATGATTATGATAACAACTCAAATGGACATCCATTTATGCAGTTTATGGGAAAACTTGATGGATCTCAGGAGAGTGGAAGTGAATCAATTTATATGCCTTATAACGGAACTACATGGAGAGCCAATACTACTGTTTCGGTATATGATAGCAATCAACCAGACCTTGGTAATGTTGCTGGAGATAGAGCTGCTAAATTAGCCTATGGTCCTGCATTGGGTGTTGGTTCTTATCTTGATTATACATCAGGTAACGGCTGGGTAATGTATGAAGGCGGGCATTCAATTGGCGGAGATGAGCCTCAATATGTTGCTGCATATAGAGCCTTTATGAATTTTTCATTTATGGCAGCTGTTGGTCGAGGAGCTGACGTCACATATAGTATGCCGCCACCTGCAACAATTGTACAAGGAACAACAATTAATCTTGAAGCTATAGCTGCAAATTCTCAACCAAATTATACTTTTGAGTGGTCAGTGAGTCCAAATATTGGATCTTTTTCTGACAACCAAATTATGAAGGGAGATAATGAAACGGCTTCTACAATGTATAGTAGTCCTGCTTCCGGATCTACTGTTAATGCAATAATTTCTTTAAAGGTATACGACGATTGTAGTATCGTAAAAACAATTAATCAGTCAGTAATCTTGCTGCCTACCCCTCCTTCACCTCCAACATGTTATAACACAATACTTGGAGCAGCGCCTAATTCACCTTTAGTTGTAGACTTATTATCAGAAACAGTTGATATAAATGGTGATGTTCAAGCTTCAGGAATTACAATATTAACACAACCTTTAAATGGAGAATTAATTCTAGATGCAAGTGGGAGGGCAACATATACTCCTGATTTTAATTATAATGGAACGGACAGTTATATTTACCAAGCTTGCGATGATGCAGGGCTATGTTGTACAGGTACAATAGATATCACAATCGATTGCCCACTTGATCTTACAATGAACGGCATATATGGTTCCGTTTATTTTGACGGCGGTATAACAGGTGTTATAGATGGTCAAGATTATGCATATTCTTCGTTTGCCGATATTAAACTATATGAAGATAATCCTCCAATCGGAACTTTAGATATTACAGACAATCTTTTGCAAACAACTACTACAGATAACAATGGTGCTTATGATTTTTTATTAGCACCTGCTTATAATGTTACTATTACTTCTCCGGTATCCTCTGGAGCTGATGATATGCACCAAACATATGAAGAATTGAATTTAACTAGTGGGTCCTATGAACTAAAATCAGGAAAGGATGAATATATTGGTCTTCACTTTACAAATATAGACATTCCTCAAGGCGCTATGATTAATAGTGCTGTTATCAGATATGATTTACAAGGTGGAGATCGGAACTCTACAATAAACAATACTTCAATCAGCGCGCTTGATGTATCCAATGCACCTGTTATTGACAATATTGGAGGTACATTGATCGCAGCTTTTGAAGGATCAGGAATAAGCCCAGTTACAGGAAGCTTTATGACAGGAAATAGAGACGATCAATTTGATACTTATGATATTTCTTCGGTTATTTCTGCACTAGTCACAAAACCTGATTGGATGCTGAATAATTCTATTTTACTTGTTCATAAAGCTAAAGATAATAATGGAGATACACCTAATGTATTTACTTTTGATGGAAGCAATATTTCAGATGGAGATTTTCCTCCTCAATTGGTTATCACATATAACACTACCAATAATGTTGTATATACAATTGGAAGCAGTGCAGAGGATGCAGCTGAAGATAGACTGCCAAAATCTGAAAATGGATTTAATGATAGTACATTAGGATCTAATACTTCTTCATATCATGCTTATAGATTTACAAACCTAAATATTCCAAACGGAACAACAATAACTTCTGCTGTCATTCAATATGATTTAGCAGATGGAACAGAAAATGTGGCTGTTTCTGATATTTATATTACAGCACAAGATGTTGCCGATGCACCAGCACTGCCTGCAGCTTCAGATCCTTCCTATGATCTTTCAGTAATGTATAATATTTCTGGGATTACTCCAGTAACAGGAACAATGATGACGGGTCTACAGAATGAAACATTTAACTCATTTGATATCAGTTCAGTAATCAATAACGTTGTTAGTAAAGTTGGTTGGATTTCCGGAAACGATATAACACTGATTGCTAAAACAGCTCTTAATTCAAATGCCTCTGCAAGTCCTTCTGTCTTTTTTCAAGAAGGAAGCAATGGAACTACTGATTTAGCTCCAACACTTATATTAACCTTTGATAGATCAAGTGTTAATTATATGGTAGAAATAGATGCCACAAGTCTGAACGTTGCAGAATTGGAGATGGTAACACCTGTTGCTTCACCATTAAATAATTATAGTGTTTCGTTTACCGCGTTAGGCTCAAGCCAATGTGAAAATGATTTTGGTGTATTAAAGCCAAATATTGACCCTCTTGTAAAGGAAGAATATGGATTAGCATTCCAAGGATGTCTCGGAAACAAGCAATCCATTATTTTCAGTTATTTAGATCCGGACGAAATTTTGGGTCCAGGATTTTTTACTATTGAGAGCTTACCAACAGCAGGAAAATTAGTGCTGAATGGTTTAGATATTACACTTGCACCTCAAATTATATTAATTACAGATATTCTTGAATTTGAAGCTGATGGTACGGTAAATGGAAATCTTTCTTTTACATACTCATATACAGATTCCAGAACTGGTCCTACTTCTCCTATACAAGATCCCAAAAAATCTAAAATAGAAACATACAATTTGATCATCAATAATTGTCCGCCAGAAACTTACGATAAAACTAATTCAAGCATGTCAAGTACTGCAGGTCCAACTAGTTTGGATAACGATCCTTTAACTGGATTAGATGGTGATGGCGTGATTACTGGATTTAGAATCGCAACTGTACCTTTAGATATTCAGGGTACATTATTATTGAATGGGACGGCAGTTTCGCCAGGACAAATTATACCTATAGCAGATATTAATTTATTATCATTCGCACCAAGTGGTTCTTTCTTGGGTAATGTTACTTTTCAATTTTCTGCAATAGACAATGATAATGCACAAGATCTGACTCCAGCAACATATACCATCCCAATCGTTAATACCCCTCCATCTGCCAATGATATAACATTTCCGTTTTGTTTGGTAGATACCATTGCAGACCAAACAATTACAGGATTATTGGGTACAGATATTGATGGTTTTGTTTCTAATTATATAATTAAAACTCTACCACTTACAGGTATCTTAAAAGTAGATGGCGCTTTAGCAATTCCAAATATGATGATTTCGGTAGAGCAAGCGGCAACTTTAAGTTATACACCGATCCCTGGATTTTCAGGTCCTGTCACTTTTACATATGATGCTACTGATGATCAATTTTCAACGTCACTAACGGCTGGAACATATACTATAAATGTGAGTACTTCACCAACTGTTAATGATGTAATTGTTAATGAAGTCATTTTAATAACAGATGGACAAATTGAGGTAACACCTTCAATTTCTGGAATCGATGACGGAATAATTGTAGAATATTATTTTACTTCTATTCCCGCAGCTTCAGAAGGTACTTTATATTTTAAGAACCCTTCTTTGACCCCAGTTCTAGTAAATGATCCGTTGAGCATAACTGAACTAGGTGATTTGGTATTTATTCCATCTGGATCATATTATGGAACCATAACAACTCATTATGTTGGAGTTGATGATTGTGGATTAATTTCAGACCCAGCTGATTATATCTTGACAGTACTTCCGGTACCAATGTTAGTAGATGATAGAGATACAACCATTGAAAACACTCCTACTGTTGTAGACGTTTTTGAAAACGATATTTTTGTACCTCCTATTGGGTTTTTTACTAATTCTGTCCCACTTCATGGTACAGTAGAAATTACAGGACCTTTGCTAACACTCGTCGATCCAAGGGATGACGTATTGACTTATACGCCAGAACCTGGTTATTCAGGTATCGATTCATTTGAGTATATGATTTGTGACGCTTTGATGGTGTGTGATACAGCAGTGGTAGTGATGGGGGTTGATCCTACTCCAATTGAAGCAGTTGATGATGATTTTACAGGTTCACCAATCAATGGTTTTGTAGGTGGCTTCACGCCAAATATATTGCTAAATGACAGCTTATATGGTACAGTGGTTGATCCAATGAATGTGATATTAAGTTCTGTTCCAACAGGTAACACAAACTTAGCACAAGTTCATCTTGACGGTACAACAGGATTTGTCAAAATAGAACAAAGTACACCTGCACAAGATTATGATGTTGTATATAGCATTTGTGAAACGGTTAACCCTTCAATTTGTGATACAGCAGTAGTAAAAGTTAAAGTAATTCCAGCTTCAATTGATGCCATAGATGATGATTATACAGCAACTCCTTTTAATGGAAAAGATGGTGGTCTAACTAACAATATATTACTAAATGATAGTTTAAATAATATGGTTGTTGATCCGATGGAGATCACATTATCACCAGTCACCTTAGGTACTACAAATGATATGTTAGTTCATTTAGATGGTACAACTGGATTGGTTAAAGTTGAAGCGAATACGCCAGCTAGAGATTATGATGTGGTTTACAAAATATGTGAGGATTTGAATCCAATGAATTGTGATGAAGCAACAGTAACTGTAACAGTAGAACCAGCACCAATTGTAGCTTTAAACAATGATTATACAAGCACACCTTTCAACGGAAAAGATGGTGGATCTACACTTAATATTTTAGCTAATGATTCACTAAATTATGTAGTGGTAGATCCTATGGATATTACTTTAACACCTGTGACTTTAGGGACTACTAATGCCATGTTGGTCCACTTGGATGGCACAACAGGTCTGGTCAAAATAGAACCTGGAACACCAGCAGGTGATTATGATGTTGTTTATCAAATTTGTGAAAATTTAAATTCAATGAACTGCGATACAGCTATTGTTACTGTCGTCGTAGAACCTGCACCAATAGTTGCTTTAGATAATGATTATACAAGTACACCATTTAATAGTTTAAATGGAGGAT
>JABDKX010000132.1 GCA_013001975.1 Saprospiraceae bacterium
ACCAATCAGAGCCTCTTTATTAGAAGAAACTTCTGGTAATTCATAAGTATAAATGCCTCGTCCAAATGAAGCTGCAGCCAACATCCTATCTTGTTCATGGATATCAAGATCAATAATAGGTACAATAGGCATTTCCGTTCCAAGAATTTCCCATGAGGTGCCATTATTTCCAGAATAAAAAACACCAATATCGGAAGCGACATATATATTTTCTTCAATAGATGGATCTGGTAAAATATCATTGAGAGGAACATCAGGAAGATTTGATCCAATAGCATTCCAGTTTTCTCCAAAATCATCAGAGTAAAATACTTGAGCATCAGATTCGCCAAATCTAAACCCTGAAACAGTAACATAAACGCCAGATTCTAAATGGGGATCGTGAACAATGGAAGTTATCCATCTTTTAGGCAGTCCGTCATTTATACTATTATAAGTTGTGCCATAATCTTTGCTCACCCAAACACTTCCATCATCAGCGCCGGCATAAATTACTTTAGAATCATGACCAGAGACATCAATCGTTGTTAAAGAACCAAAGGTTAAATTTCCAGTAGGGTTTGATGGGTCATTTAATGGCTCAGAAACAGCTTCCCAGTTATCACCATTATCTTCTGTCCTAAATAAATTTTGTGCACCAGTATAAAGTACATTAGTATTATTAGGATCCATTGCAATCGGTGTGTTCCAATTAAATCGACCGAATAATCCAGAAATAATTGATCTTGGTGTTCCTTCACTTAATGAAAGTCTCAGCATGTTTCCATACTGATATTCGAAATAAACCAGATCGTTATTTGAAGGATCAACAATTATTCTAAATCCATCACCTCCAAATATTTTATTCCAATTGTATGGATCGCCATCGGTGGTAAGGATGCCATTATCTTGTGCTCCTCCATACATTCGACTTGAGTTAATCGGATCAAATTCGCATGTATAAAATTGATAGTTCCCTAGTCCAGTCATATAATTATAATCCGAACCATTGTCTTCACTTTTATATACCCCGCCATCATTGCCAATAAAAACCAAATTATTATTGTTATTTCCAACAACAGCAGCATGTTGATCGACATGTGTTCCATTAAATATTCTCGTCCAAGATTCAGCGCCATCTTCGGATGCAAACATTTGTAAACTGGTCACAAATAATTTGTTTGGATTTTTGGGGTCGATAAATATTTTGCCAAACCACCAATTGTATGATGTGCTTGTAATATTTTCTTTGCTTTTTTCTACCCATGATGTTCCGCCATCTTCCGTTTTATAGATACCATTAATTTGGCCATTGGCTCTCATATAGTAAGCATACAAAATATTGGGATGTGATTCAGAAATAGCAATTCCAATTCTTCCTTTATCATTGCTTTCTGTTGGTAGGCCATTAATAAGTTCGGTCCAAGTTTCTCCGCCATCTTCTGATTTATATAATCCAGATGTTGCCCCACCATATTGTCGATTATGAGGGCGCCTGATTCTTTCCCACATAGCGGCATAAATTATATTACCGTTGTTTGGGTGCATAGCCAAATCAATAGCCCCAGTTGAATCAGAAACCATTAAAACGTTTTCCCAAGAATCCCCTCCATCTGTTGTTCTGTAAACGCCTCTCTCTTGTGTGTTTTTAAAAAGAGCACCCATTGCTGCAACGAAAACTACATCGCTGTTATTCGGATCAATAACGACTTTGCCAATGCTGCCTACATTGGTCAATCCAACTTGATTCCAATTTTCACCACCATCAATTGTTTTATATACTCCTAACCCATCATAAGCTAGTGAACCGCCTCCTGCATTTGATTCGCCAGTTCCAGCATATATTATATCAGGATCATTTTTATAAAGTGCCAAATCACCAATCGACAAACTAGCAGATTGGTCAAATATCGGACGCCATTTTTCACCACCATCTACAGATTTCGAGATACCACCTGAAGCTGATCCTGCATATAAAATATTGTCATTTTCAGGATGTAATTCTAAATCAGTTACGCGTCCATCAAAATTAAAAGGTCCTTTGTTTTGCCAAGGATTGTTAAAACCAACACTTTTTAAGTTTGCATAATTATTTCGATTTTTTACAGCAGCTTTATATGCTTTTAAATCTACCTTGTTATATGGAAATGATCTTTGAGCAAAAAGATAATCTGAAGGAAACATCTTTTCTTCTTCAAGCTGTTCACAGCCAGATAGGATGATGAGGGCTGTAAATAAGCAAACTTGTAAGAACAGGGAAAATGAATAATAGTTTTTATCTGTTAAACTCACGATTCTTAGTTTGTCAATACGTAATAATAATCGGATTCTAAGGTAATAAAACTTAACTTTTCGCGGCATAAATCCATCATCTGTTGCCGACATAATTATGAATTTTTATTTTCAAGCCGCAATCCACAAATATAAATCGTTATAATATGACTAACGTACTTTTCAATCTCAGCTCGCTGACTATTTAGCGAACTAATTACCAGACATTCATTGGTGTGTCTCGTAAACCAAAAATGGATTTCCCGTTGAATTTGTCA
The DNA here is from genome assembly GCA_013001975.1 of Saprospiraceae bacterium. Classification (GTDB taxonomy): domain Bacteria; phylum Bacteroidota; class Bacteroidia; order Chitinophagales; family Saprospiraceae; genus RFSX01. Next base: position 2,529 of record JABDKX010000132.1, read on the forward strand.
GCGGGATTTCCTTTTTATTTGTCTTTTCTATTTTCTTCAAAACGTCTAAAGTATTCATCCATGCCTGGTTGATTAATTTTAAATCCTTCCACTTCTTTAGCTTCTTCAACTATCTCTCTTACATCGCTGAGTAGTTTTTTTGCGTCATAAATAACACCATCTTTTATCGTGTATTTAACGCCACCCACTCTCACAATTTCATTTTCGTCTGTTAACTTAATTGTGCCCGTCCCGAAAAGTGACTTGAGATTTTTTAAAGGATTTTCTTCCATCAAAATTAAATCCGCTTTCTTTCCAATTTCAATACTGCCAATTTCATTATCGAGTCCAATAGCCTCTGCCCCATACAACGATGCTGATCGCAAAACTTCAAGCGGGTGAAATCCAGCTTCTCTTAAAAGTTCTAATTCTCTGATGTAACCAAAACCATATAATTTAAAAATAAATCCTGAATCTGAACCTGCTGTAACGCGACCACCTCTGTTTTTATATTCATTAACAAAGGTCATCCACAATTTGTAATTATCACGCCAGTCAACTTCTTGTTCAGTTCCCCAATAGTGCCAATAAGAACCATGGGATATTTTACTAGGTAAAAAGAATCGCCACAAGCTTGGTAAAGTATATATTTCATGCCATTCCTCTCTTCTTGCTCTATGTAGATCTCTACTGGCTTCATATATATTAAATGTCGGGTCAATTGTAAAATCCAAATCCAACATTTCTTGCATTACCGCATTCCAATGATCTGAGTATGGTTCTGCTGCTTGTTTCCACAATCGTCCCGCTTCTTCAAATCGATGTTGTTCGTTTTGGTAATTATAATCTAAAGGATAGTCCTGAATGGTTTGATTTTCAAATAAGGCTTCTGGCAATCCATACCAATGTTCCATTGTTGTTAAGCCAGCTTCTGCAGATCTTAAGACATTCCATCTTGCCACATCCAGTTGTGCATGGTGGCATGCAGAGCGCAATCCCAGCTTTTTATTTTCTCTTAATGCAGCATCAAAAATACTTGGTGGAAGGCCAAAAAACTTTATACCGTCAGCGCCATTTTCTGCATTTTTTCGAACCCATTGTCTTGCTTGTTCAGGTGTACTGATTGGTTCCTTGGCACCTTGTCCAAAAACGGTATATGCCATTATTCTTGGTGCCGTAATTTTATTTTCCTCACTTAGTTTTTTATGTTTCAGAACCCATTCCAAACCATTTCCACATGACGGATCCCTGATTGTTGTTATGCCATGTCCTAACCATAATTTGAACACATATTCTGCATCTGCTCCTTGAGAGGTTCCCCCAATGTGTCCATGCATATCAACGAAACCAGGTAACAAAAACATTCCTTCTCCATCAATTTCTTTACCGCCTTCTTTCAGCTTAGGTCTTCTTTTTTCATTAATCTCTACACCTGGATAGCCAACCGTTCTGATATTTTTAATTGTATTATTTTCAATAACAATATCTACCGGTCCCACAGGAGGTGATCCAGTACCGCTTATCATCGTGGCTCCTCTAATAATCAATTGATCAAAAGGTCCTTCCCCTTCTGAAATAATGGGAGCTTCTTTTACTTGGCTAAAAAGTGACAAAGAAAAAAAAGAAAGAACGATAAGGATAAATTTATTCATAAAAATATATTTAGTTTTTTGAGTTAAAACATTCTTTAAAAAAAGCCAATTGATCATCAATTACGCGTCTGCAAAAATGCCATGTATGATTACCAGGGAGTACTTTGTATTCGTGAGCAATTTTATGCTCTACAAGTTTATCTTTCAAATTATTATTCACATTTAAAAAAAAGTCTTGATCCCCGCAATAGATTAAAAATTTGAAAGGATCATCTTCCGGTTCAACAGTAAGATTTACAACGCTGTGATTCTGCCAGTTATCTTTATTATTTTGATATTCTCCTAACATTTTTGGTAAGTCCCAATATTTCGTAAAAGGTTCCAAATCCATGCCACCACTGATACTTGCTGCAAAATCCCACTGTTGAGGATATTTGAATGCTGCATACAATGCACCATGCCCTCCCATACTAAAACCAGTAATCCCTCTAAATGCTTCCCCTTTCAACGCTCTGAACTTGTTATCAACAGCGTCTAATAATTCAATATTAATATAAGTGGCATATTTCGATGATTTTTGATTTGGACTATCAATATACCAACTCGTTTTATTGCCATCCGGGCAAATTAATAATAATTGATATTTATCTACGAGGTCAACCAATTCTGGGATAGCATCGATCCAACTGGCATAACTACCACCAGCACCGTGTAATAAATATACCACTGGATAAGACTTGTCCGAAGCTATGTAACTATCAGGAATAATGGCAGTATTTAGAATGATTTTGTTCATACTTGAAGAATACACTTCAAAGCTTTCACTATATCCTCCTGTCAATAGTAAACTCCAAAAAAGAAGAAATCCCGTGATAAAATATTTAAAATTCAAAGACTTTATTTTAATCCTAAAAATAAAGATAAATTCAATCGTTTATAACTTTGTGATCGATGTAGAATTAACTGTTGTCAAATTTGAGCCAAATGTGATGATTTTTGGACTTAAAGTCCAAATTTTACATTTTTATCAGATACTGGGTAGTGAGGACCTGTCAGGTCCTCGGCTTCCAAATCATCCAATTGTTAATAAGTTTTTACTACTACTTTCACTAGAATCGCCATACAGAATGCCTATTTCTGGACCTTTATGGTTGGAGGACCTGTCAGGTTAGGGAACCTGTCAGGTTAGAGGACCTGTCAGGTCCAAGAATAATTAAAAGCTCAAAGGATATACAGTTGAATGCTTAACCTCATTTAAAACGAAAGTACTTTTAATTAATCTGACATTAGGCAGTGCTGCCAATTTACCTGCTGAAAATTGATGATATGCTTTTAAGTCTTTGACGACTACTTTGAGTAAAAAGTCATTTGATCCTCCCATCAAGTAACATTCCATTACTTCAGATAATTTTGTCACTGCTTTACTGAATGCTTTTATTTCCGATAATCGCTGGCTATCCAAAGAAACAGAACAAAATACAACCATAGCATGATCAAGTATTTCTTTATCTATGACAGCCACATATTTGTTAATGACACCTTCCCTTTCCAGTCTTCTGATACGCTCATAGATTGGTGTTTTAGTCATATTTAATTTAGAAGCCAGCTCTTTAATATTGATTTTCGCATCTGTTTGTAAGTAACAAAGCAACTGTTCATCTATCTTATCAAGTTTGATCATAGGAATCTTTCCTTATTTATAAATCTATTAAGTCCAAAATAATATATTTTCCTTCAAATATATCATTATTAGGAATTTTTATTGCATATATAATATTAACTAACATTTATTCCTATAATAAGTAATTTTACGGTATAAATTATTAACTATGAATAAGAAAATGAAGCCGGAAAGTTTAATGATGTCATATGGTTACAAACCAGAATTATCAGAAGGTGCTGTTAAACCTCCCATGTTTTTAACTTCAACATTTGCCTTTAAAACGGCTGAAGAAGGCAAAGCATTTTTTGAGCTGGCTTATGGATTACGAAATAAAAACGAGAATGAAGAACCGGGACTTATTTATAGTAGAATAAACAATCCTAACCTTGAAATTTTAGAAAACAGATTATGTCTTTGGGACAAAGCTGATGATTGCGCAGTTTTTGAAAGTGGTATGTCAGCTATCAGTACTACTTTGCTGGAATTTTTAAAGCCAGGAGACTTGTTACTTTACAGCTCACCAACTTATGGAGGGACAGCACATTTTATAAGTCACTTTTTACCATCTATAGGTGTCAAATGTATTGGCTTCGAATCTTCACATGAAAAAGAAGAAATTATAAAGTTGGTTGAAGAAAGTGGGAAAGCTGAAAATCTTCAGCTGATTTATTTGGAAACACCAGCTAACCCAACCAATAAACTTATTGATATTGAAATGTGCGCGGAGATTGCAAGATATTTTTCTTCTGAAGATAATTCTGTAAAAGTTGCGGTTGACAATACTTACATGGGACCAATCTGGTGTCACCCTCTTGAGCATGGAGCCGATTTGGTTATCTATTCTGCGACCAAATACATTGGTGGTCACAGCGATTTGATTGCAGGTGCTGTCCTTGGTGGTCATGGTGTCATGAATAGAGTTAAAACATTAAGAACGTTTTTAGGGAATATGGCAAGTCCACATACAGCTTGGTTACTTTTAAGAAGTTTGGAAACTTTAAAAATCAGAATGGAAAAACAAATGGGGAACGCTGTTAAAATAGCTGATGCATTGTCTGATCACCCAATGATTCAAGAAATCAATTATCTTGGTAATTTAGATAAGAACTCACGCTCATTTAAAATATTCGAAAAGCAATATTCTGGATCTGGCGCCATGCTTTCAATCAAAATAAGAGGTGGAGAGAAAGAAGCTTTTGCTATTCTAAACCAGCTTAAACTTATCAAATTGGCAGTAAGTTTGGGAAGCACAGAAAGTCTGATTCAACACCCTGCCAGTATGACGCATGCCGGAATGGACAAGGAAGCTAAAATAAAATTGGGAATCACAGATAATCTGATCAGGTTATCGGTTGGGATTGAAAATGCTCAAGATTTGATCAATGACTTTGTAAATGCCTTAGAATCAATAAGATTTAACCATAAAAACCAATCTGAGAAGCTCATTTTAAATTGATTTTATCATATAAATAAGGAATCACCTTCAATTTTGATACATCATTGACATTTGGTTATATTTGCCGTCAATTTAAAAGACGTTAATATGCCTCGCGATACTTCGATAAAATCAGTTCTAATTATTGGTAGTGGTCCAATTGTCATTGGTCAAGCTTGTGAATTTGATTACTCAGGAACACAAGCTTCACGTTCATTGATGGAAGAAGGAATTGAAGTCAGTTTGATAAATTCTAATCCGGCAACGATAATGACTGATCCCATGACTGCGGATCACATTTATTTACTCCCTTTAAATGTTGATAGTTTAAGACAAATATTAACAGAAAGAAAGATAGATGCTGTTCTGGCTACAATGGGTGGACAAACGGCTTTAAACCTTGCAATTGAAGCAGGTAAACAAGGTTTATGGAAAGAATTTGGTGTCAAATTAATTGGTGTAGATCTGGAAGCTATAGACTTAGCTGAAAACAGAGAGTCTTTTAAAGCACATGTTAAATCAATAGGATTACATGTTGCACCCTCTTTTATTGCCAACTCATTTTTAGAAGGAAAAGATGCCTCGCAAAAAATTGGTTTTCCATTAGTTATTCGGCCTTCATATACATTAGGTGGAACTGGTGGTGGTTTTGTAATGGAGGAGAAAGATTTTGATGAAGCATTGCGTCGAGGTTTAAATGCATCGCCAACCCATGAAGTTTTGGTTGAAAAAGCAGTCTTGGGATGGAAGGAATTTGAGTTAGAACTATTAAGAGATGCCAACGACAATGTTGTCATTATATGTACGGTTGAAAATTTGGATCCAATGGGTATCCATACGGGAGACAGTATTACAGTAGCGCCAGCAATGACACTTTCTGATCGTGCTTATCAAGAGATGAGAAATCAAGCAATCAAATTGATGCGTTCTTTAGGAAACTTTGCTGGAGGATGTAATGTCCAATTTGCTTTAGACCCTGAAACAGAAAATTTGATTTGTATTGAAATCAATCCGCGTGTATCAAGATCATCTGCATTAGCTAGTAAAGCCACAGGTTACCCTATTGCAAAAATTGCTGCTAAGTTGGCTATTGGATATCATTTAGATGAATTAAAAAATCAAATTACTAAAACAACATCTGCATATTTTGAGCCGACACTAGATTATGTGATTGTAAAAATGCCTCGATGGAATTTTGAAAAATTCTATGGTTCAGATCATGTATTAGGATTACAAATGAAATCTGTTGGCGAGGTCATGGCTATTGGTCGCACATTTTTGGAAGCCCTTCAAAAAGCTTGTCAAAGTCAAGAAAACAATCGCGCTGGATTAGGCGCTGACAAAAAAGAATGGATCAGAACGGAAGATATTTTATCGAGACTTGAGAAAGTAAGTGATGATAGAATTTATAGAGTGAAAGATGCTTTGAGACTGGGTGTTCCACTTAAGTCAGTTCATAAATTAACGAAAATTGATCCTTGGTTTTTACAGCAAATTAAAACATTGGTTCAATTGGAGAATCAATTTATGGCATATAATGTTCCAGAAGATATTCCTGAGGCATTTATGCGAGAATTAAAAGTTTCAGGTTATTCTGACGCTCAATTAGCATGGTTAATGCGCGTTGAAGAAATTGACATCGAAAAATACAGAAAGAAAATAGGTGTCACCAGAACTTACAAAATGGTTGATACTTGTGCTGCAGAATTTGAAGCACAAACACCTTACTTCTATTCAACTTTTGACTCAGAAAATGAAAGTATTGTTTCTGATAAAAAGAAAATCATAGTTCTGGGTTCTGGACCAAATAGAATTGGTCAGGGAATTGAATTTGATTACTGTTGTGTTCATGGCATCATGGCTATAAAAGAAGCAGGATACGAATCGATAATGATCAATTGTAATCCAGAAACTGTTTCGACAGATTTTGATATTGCGGATAAACTTTATTTTGAACCTATTTATTGGGAACATTTAAAGGAGATCTTAGAGCTTGAAAAACCAGAAGGGGTTATTGTTCAATTGGGTGGACAAACGGCCTTAAAGCTTGCTGAGACTTTGGAAAAAAATGGTTACAAAATAATTGGTTCTGATTTTGAAGCGATGGATCTCGCAGAAGATAGAGGAAGATTTTCTGATTTACTCAAAGAGTTGGATATTCCTTATCCGAGATATGGTGCGTCGGATGATGTCGAAGAAACAATAAAAATAGCCAATGAGGTATCTTATCCAGTATTGGTAAGACCATCGTACGTTTTAGGTGGGCAAAGAATGAGAATTGTTATCAATGATGAAGAGTTGGAAAGACATGTGTTAAGCATATTTAAGCACATGCCTAACAATAAGGTTTTGATTGATCAGTTTTTGGAGAGAGCAAAGGAAGCCGAAGTTGATGCCATCTATGATGGTGACGAATTAATGATCATGGGTATTATGGAACACATTGAGCCAGCGGGAATTCATTCTGGTGATAGCTCTGCCATGTTACCGACTTACAGTTTATCCGAAAAGGCTGTTGAAACAATGAAGTTGTATACTGCAAAATTGGCGAAAGCATTAAATATAAGAGGCCTTATCAATATTCAATTTGCAATTAAAGATGATAACGTTTTTGTTATAGAAGCCAACCCAAGAGCTTCAAGAACAACACCATTTATAGCTAAGGCTTATCAAGTGCCATTTTTGAAAATTGCGACGCATATTATGATGGGCACTAAAAAATTAAAGGACTTCGATGTAGAGAAAAAACTAGAAGGTTATGCAATTAAGGTACCTGTTTTTTCTTTTGATAAGTTTCCAAATGTAGACAAGCAATTAGGACCTGAAATGAAATCTACTGGAGAGAAGATTCATTTTATCAAAGATTTAAATGATCCTTTCTTTAGAAAATTAGACAAAGAGAGAAGTATGTACTTAAGTCGATAAAATTTACTCGGGTATTGTCAATTTATCTGACAAACTTGGAATAAAAGTTTTGAGAGATTCTTTATCGTATTTATTTACATCTAAAAAGCTCCAGGATTCACCTCCGTTATTTGAGATGGCTAAAAGGTGAGATGTCTGTTCTACTTCTTGCTTATTCATGACCAATTGAAACGTAACAGGAATTATCGCTTGTAATTCTTTATTTGTATCAACAATCTCTCCTGGTGTTCCCAATGAACCTTTGACGTAGTCCATACCTGAATCAACCATTGATTGGCGTTCAGCATACAAATCTTTAATCATCAATTCGCTGCCACCTCCTAATTCAACTAAGTGGCTGTGCGTCATTGAAATTACTTTTTCAAAATCGCGATCTATAAAGGCAGAAAGGTATTGTTCTCCGCTCTCGACAATATTAGTCTGTGCATTTGTGGAAAAGAATGAAAAGATTCCTAGGGCTATAAGAAACAGATTTTTCATTTTACAAATTTTAAAATAAAAAAAAGGGTCATTTAAAATAACGACCCTTTTTATATTCTTTTTTATAATCCAAGTTTTTTCTTCACTAAGCTGCTCACGTCTGCAGATTGATCTGCATAAAGAACAAAACCTGTGCTGAAATCGAAGATGTAAGTATATCCATTTTCATCAGCGACTGAATCTATGGCTTGTTGAATTTTATCTCTAATTGGAGACAATAACTCTTCACTTTTCTTACCTATTTTAGCTTGACTTTGTTGCTCGAACAAGATGATTCCATTTTCTTCATCTTTCAGTTTTTGTGCTTCTACTTCAAGTTCTTTTGGTGCAATTTCTCCTTGAGCTTGTCTTCTTTCAAGATTCTGATATTTCGTTTGCCAAGCCTTCAGCATTTCTTGACCTTTATTTTGAAGTTGCTTTTTAAAGGTTTCAATATTAGAATTAGCTTCCTTTACTTCTGGCAAGTCTTGGATAATGCTTTGCGTATCAATGTATCCAAATTTTTGAGCTACAACTGGATTTATCATTAAAACACCAATAGCAATAAAGACAGCGTTAATTAATTTTCTCATTTTAAAATATTTATAATTCCTTAGTTTGATTTTAATCCCAGTTCTCTTCTAATTTCAGAAGTCTTATCGAATTCATCGCTGGCGTACAGCAATCCAGCAGCTCCTGCTTTGTCGAAAATCAGATCATATCCTTTAATAGTCGCATAATCTTCTATTGCAGTAAATACTTCATCTTGGATTGGGCTTACCAATTCTTGACGTCTTCTGAACAGATCACCTTCAGGTCCGAATCTTCTTTTTTGAAGTTCTCTTACTTGCTTTTCTTTTTCCATGATCTCCTCTTCTCTTTCGATTCTTACATCCTCCGATAAGAGTACTTGCTCTGCTTGGTACTTGTTATACATACTTTTAATCTTATCGTATTCTTGAGCAATATCTTGTCTCCATTTTGCAGATATCTTATCAATTTCAGCTTGTGCTTCTTTATAGTCTGCTAAATCTTCTAAAATTCCTGATACATCAACAACTGCAATTCTTTGTGCAAATGAAAATGAAGAAATCATGAGCGTAAGTAATAATGGAAACAATATATTTTTCATAATTATAATTTAATGTCTTTTTGAATAAAGATTTAGGAATCTAACTCTAAAATGTAAATATATGGTGTAAACATTCCGAAGTAAATCTATTTAACTATTGTTTAACCTAAACATTATAAAAACGTTGGCAAAAATAAACAAATATAAAAATAGAAAGGATAGAATTTGATTTAAGCTTAAAATGCAAAAAAGGGAGTCATTTTCATGACTCCCTCAACAAATATTTAGAGCTAACGAATTACTTATTTGATGACCATCATCTTATATTCTGCCAACGCATCTTCTGAGGTCATTCTGACATAAATTACACCTGAGGCATTAATCTCACTTCTTCTCAAGTTAATCTTATGCTTTCCTTTAGTGTAGTAGTCATTTAATTGATACAGTTTCTTTCCATTGATATCGAAGAATTCCCAATTTACTTGTCCGTTTTTCGGGATTATAAATTCAATATCGGTTCTATCAGACCATGGATTTGGTTGTGCACTCACGATTGATAATTGTTCCGTTTCTAAACCGTTTAATCGAATATCTACGATCTCATTAAATCCTCTATATGCTTCTGTTTGTGTTTGATCAGAGGACAATGTAAATGGCATTTCATTGTAATGATTGCCTTTTTCAACATAAGAGATTGTAAATAATATTTCATCTTTATCGATGTCATTTTCTTCAACATCGAAATGAGTCATTGTAAACCAACCTTCTGATAAATTGTCAAGGTTTACATCGCTGTCATTTATAATTAATGCATCGCCATCAATGCTTAAAACTTCGATATGATTTGGATTAAATTCGAAAGTAGCCTGCCATCCACTTACTCTTTCGTAATTATTGGACCTAAATGCTATCGTCTTCACATCTGATTCAGCAGGCAAGGCAACAACATCAAAATTCAAACTCCATCTTGAGCTTCTTGTATCAATACTTTCAGCATCAATATTGGCAATTACACTTGAATTGACATCGCCAATTTTTACACCGATAAAATCGATATTCATATTTTGATTAAGGTTATAGATTTCATAGTTTTCAGGGAAATCATACAACCATGGGTCTGCATCATCAACAAAAGTATGACCAGCATCAACGAATCTCCAACTTTCGTTATTAGGCAGTACTTCATAAATACCTAAAACCAATTTTCTCAATTCTATTAAATCAATCGCAGAGACTTCCTTATTGGCATTGATATCTGCAGCAATTAATTTGTATGGACTATCAAGCTTTTGCAAACCTAAAATGTGTCTTTGAATCATAATGAGATCAAGCGTACTGACGCCATTTAAATAGTCAGAATCTTTACTTGGATTTACTACATAATTTCCACCATAAGGCATATTGTCAAAAGCATAAGCACCTGCATCATCTGTCATATCATCAACCTCACCTCCTTGGAGTTCAATCATTACACCTTCAACATTTTCATACATTTCAGTATACACTTCCCCTTGAACATCTGCCATGTTTTGCGGACCACAATTTCCACCATCTTCAATTATTAAGAATGTAGAACAGAAATCTTTTACTCCAGTTACTGCATCAGTTACCCATAACATAATTTCATTCTGGCCGATATCATCACATCCGAATACTTTATTGAGAACAACACTATCAGGGCTGAAACTTATGAAGATATCATTATCACATGTATGATAACTACCTCCATCAAAATCTGATGCCCAGACTTCAGCAGACTCAACGGTATTACCCATACTGTCTGTACCTGTCACCAATGTCATACTCAGTCCATTAATACAAACAGGTGTTGGTGCTTTTTCATTAATTATAATAAGTATTTGCGTGTCATTATCTGATTGATTACAAGCGTTGGTTACAGACCACTCAATAGTATATTCACCATTAACCAATGTATCTAAATAAGAGCTTGTATCTCCCATGGCTACTATTACATCTTGATCATCTTTAACTACATAGCTCCATTTTAAGCTATCAAGAGAACATTCATCAGTTGCAGATCTGTCAACTTGAATCAAACCACTTTCACAATCTACATTTATTGATTTTATTGTTATGGTATCTTCAGCAGTGTCAAGCATTGGTTTTCTGCTGTTAAATACACTGATGATTTGCGGATCTGGCATTTCGAATATTTCAAATGTTCCATTTAATCCGCTGCACCAATTAATAACTGTCCAAGTTCTTTCTATGTATACACATTGTCCAACGATACCTGTAGAATTTAGAATGCGATCATCATAGTCCCACCCAAGAAGGCTACATGCATCATCTCCATCAGTAAAAATCGGGTATGCACTGTTTGGATCGATTTCCAATATATCCTCTGGATCTGTTCCTTGAAGTCCACATCCATCGCCAGGCAAGTCAAAATCATCAGGCCAATCTATAAACGACTCCATAAATGGATCATTATTAGAAATTGTGATTAGCTGCTTACATGTTTTTGTTACGAATGTTTCCGTAGGATCCATCAATTCAAACAATCTTGTAATTCTACCAATACCACATTGATCAATGCTGTCTGCATTTACTATTTCATTGACAATTTGAGTTCCTGCACAATTATCTACGATATCAGGATCACCAAATACAAGTCCTAAGTTTTCTAAATCATAAGTTTCTCTGCAATCAATAAATGCATCGGGAGGACAAGTCATAAATGCTACAACTTTATCTTGCACTTCAACATTAACCATACAGTCATTAAAATTTCCTGCTTTATCATAAGCTCTGAATACGACCATTACGTCGGTGTTGACATCTTCACAACAGAATGTAACCGATTCACTGAACATCGTATCTGCTGCCACGCAGATGGTATCCATTCTTCTTACCATAAATTTATCTAAGCTACATTCATCCCATGTGCCATCATCAAACACATCTGCTTTAACTATAGTATATCCTGAATCGCTAATTGAAACGACTGTATTTCTTTCACAAATGGCAACAGGTTCAGTATCGTCAATTACTGTCACGTACATTGAACAACTGTCTTTATTATAGCAATTATCAGCTACTATATATTTGATCATATTTATGCCAGTATCCAATTCGGCTACGCCACCGTTAGTATGTAAGAATCCATTGGGATAATCGATACTGACTATAACCCCATTATCACAATTATCGGTTGCTACAATGGCGTCTAACTCGACAGAACCAGCACAATCATCATTGGTTGTGACAGTGAAATTAGGAGGACAAACGAAGCTTGGTGCGATATCATCAATAATTTCTATCATTTGAATATCACCAGCTGAACTTTCTCCGCTACACCACCATTCTCTTACTTCCCAAGTTCTCATAACTTTTTTGACACAACCTATCGCTGGTAAGTCTACGTCAGTATATAATATTGCAGAATTACAGAATTGATTAGCTTCACCTTCAATTATTATGACATTTCCATTTTCATCAATTGTAGTGGCTCCGCTCATTGGAATCAAAGGTGCGCCTGATCCACTTAGAGGACAAACCACGCCATTCATCAGGCTTGGATCACATACAAAAGGGACACCTGAAGAAGATGCTGATCCTGTTATATTAGAATTTAACCAAGGTAAAGGAACCCCGTTTTCATCAAAGATAAATCCTTTATCAGAACATGAAATGGCATTTAATGTTGCCTCAGTTCTCCATTCTGGAAACATAATAGCTGTTAGGTCAACTCTTTCCAAAAGTATTTCGTGTGAACATTCTACAAAGTTTCCTCGGACGTCGGTTGCTCTATAAGTTCTTTCAACTCGATGTGTGTATAGTGGATCACAATCTAGTCTTTCTTTAACTTCGTTATGCAACGTAACTTCAAATGCTAAGCCAGCACACGTACTGGTTGCCAAAGGAAGTCCTAAAATATCAAGACCACCACAAGATATGGTCAGATCATCTGGGCAATCAATTTGGGGAGGCAATTTGTATTCTACAGTTAAGTCTGACCAACATGAGTTGTTATCACAAATTGGTAAAATAACTTTTGCTTGATACGTCTCATCAACATTATTGATGTCAACATCAACGCTGATTTCATTTCCTAAATCATCATACAACTTGACGACGTACTCAGATTCAGGATATGGCATTTCTTGAAGTAACATAGCTGCTGTTACAGTAGATGAACAATCTTCATCTAAGCTTAAATTAACTACAGAATTACATTTCATACCATCACAGGGTTGTGCATTTCCTGTATTTGGTAAAATTAATCCTAAGGCAAAAAATAGCCCAAATACTATTTGCCTTTGAAGAGTGTTTTTAAAAAACATAACTACTAGGTTATATTCGTTAATCGCTTTTGTTTTCAATTCCTTAGCCGCAATAAAATTCGAAACTCGCATATTTGTGTTCATTTGAAATTATAATTTCATACGCTTTACGCATGTATTTCATATTCATTAGTGCGGTCGTTCATTACAAACGACAGCATGTCCAATACCGTTTTAATGGTTAATAGGGTCTAATACCTCTATAGGTCAGATGGTGGATTAGGCGTAAATAATTACGTCATATTAGGACACAAAAACTTAGTCGCCTTAGCGTTACTGTGGATGAGATGTAGTACTTTTTACTGTTTGGATTAGAAAGGAATATTGCTGTTTACTTCAAATTATCTTCCTTTACTGCACAAATATAGTGAATTATATATTATAAAAAATAATAATATGTAATTTTTTTTATAAAAATATCTTTCCTTAAAAATCGTGAATAAGTCATATTTATGGGCATCTTACTATTTGATGAGTAACATTTTAAAATCATCTACAAAATCAGAAGTCACCATTTTAATATATATCATTCCTATTTCAGAGAATTCATCTCTTTGTAAATCAAGTTGATGCGTTCCTGCAGTAAACCTGCTTTCTTTAGTAAACATTAATTCTCCTTTACTATTATAAAAATCGAAACGCACATTATCATTCCTAGGAATATAAAAATCGATACTTGCTTGATCAATCCAAGGATTTGGATAAACATTTAAAATGCTTGCTACTTGATCAGAATTGGAATCTAATTTAAGATCCAGAATTTGATCGATATTATAATAAGCTTCAACAGGTGTAATGTCTGAATTTATTTCAAATAATACTTCTTGTTTAAGATCCGACTTAAGTCTTACTTTTATAGAGAACAATTCTTCTTCACTATTAAAGTCTTCAACTTCAAATGCGTTATAAGAGAAAGGAATTCTTCCTGAATTTGCATGGCTCATATTAAAGTTAACATCAACTGTCAAGTCAATTAAGTCTGAACCTATATCCAGAACTTCAATCTTCTCTGGATCAAATTTCAATGTTCCTTGCCATCCAGTTATGCTGATATAATTAGAGCTTGTAATCGGAATCGTAATGATATCATTTGTTTTTCCTTTAACTTTTGGAATTTCAAATTTTAAATTATTTCTGCTTCGTTTGTCAATATCTGCAGAAGAGGCATTAGGAATTACAGATTCGTTAACATCGCCAATTTTAATACCGATAAAGTCGATATTCATATCACGTTCTAATACTGGAATTTCATATGTTTCAGGAATCTTCTCTGAAGCAGGTGTCATTGCATCTGGGAAGACATACGTTGCATCTACGAATCTCCAACTTTCATTATTAGGGAAATCTTGATTAAGATCTAATATTAGTTTTCTTAACTCGACCAAATCTAAAGCTGTAACTTGCCCATCTTTATTAATATCCGCAGCTATTAATTTATAAGGAGATGTTATTCTAGCTAATCCTAAAATGTGTCTCTGTATCAAGATTAAATCAACTGTTGTTACACCATTAAGGTGATTAATATCTTTTTTAGGCTCGACGATATATTCTTGATACATTGCTACCTCATCAAAACGATAATTACCTTGTTCGTTAGTCAATTGTGAAAGTGTTGAGCCTTTTAAAGTCACAGTAACACTATCAATCATTTCTAATTGCTCAGTATAAATATCCCCTTGAATAGTTGCCATATTTAATTCCATGCAATTCTCATGTGGTAATATTTCAATAACAGAAGTACAATGATCTTGAATTCCTGTTGTTGTATCAGTCACCCATAATTGAACCATTTTGAATCCAACATCTTGACAATTGAATGTCAGACTGTGAATAGATGTGTCTTGAGATAAACTCAATACAATTTCATTTCCACAAGAATGATAACTTCCTCCATTAATATCTGTATCCCAAATATCGACTTGGTAATCATCAATAGTTCCATCATTATCTAAATCAACTTCAACTAAAGAGACTTGTAATCCTGAAATACATACAGGCGTAGGTGCTTTAATGTTAGAAATAAATAATGATTGGGTATCTATAATTGTATTTCCACATCCATCATTTACAATCCATTCAATCAAGTAGTTTCCTAAATCTAAGTGATCAACGAAGCGACTTGAATCTCCAGTAGCCACAATCAGATTTGTTTCGTCAATTACTTTGTAATACCAATTAGTCTCAAAGTTACAATCATCAGTCAGCTCTCTTTCTACATCGACCAATACACTGTCACAATTGATATCAATTGATTCAATAACAATCGAATCGATAGTATCTAAGACTGGTTCAACATAATTAGTGATTGAAATGATTTGTAAATCAGGATTCACAAATGTTTCAAATGATCCATTGACTTCACTACACCAATTAATAACAGTCCATTGTCTTTCAATTATAGCACATACGCCATAAATACCTGTGTTATAAATTATATTATCATCATAATCCCATCCTACCAAATCACAATTTGTAGAATCTCCTAAAATTTCAGGATATGCATTTGTGACAGGCAGGTCTTCTGGGTCTGCTAAGTTAACTGAACAAATGTCGCCAATAGTAATGTTTTCTGGCCAAGAAATTTGATCGCTGGTTAATGCAGTTTCATTTATAATAGAAATAATTTGAGAACAATATATTTGAGTTGTATCAATTGCAGATCTGAAGGTTCTAACAATTGTGCCAATATTACATTGATCAATATTCTCTTCCACTATTTCATCTATTTGGTCGAAAGTACTGCAGTTGTCAAAAACTTCAACTGCACCAAATATTAAATCCAAATTATTGATATCGTAGCTAATGTCACAATTAACAATTGTATCAGATGGACATTGTACAACAGCTGGCGTTTTATCTTCAACATGGACTTCAACCATACAATCGTTATAATTACCACTAATATCATACACTCTTAATGCGACCATAACTGTATTATAAATGTCATTACAGCAGAAATGAACTGAAGAATCAAATATTGTATCAGCTGCCACACAAAGAGAATCCATTCTTCGCACTTCAAAGTAGTCGATACCACAATCGTCCCACGATCCATTGTCAAATGTTTCAGCAGAAATTTCAACCATACTTTGATTTGACAAAGAAATAATCATATCCTGATTACAAATGTTAACTGGTTCGTTTTCATCAACGACAGTTATAATGACTTCACAAGCATTTTCATTATAGCAATTATCTCTTACTTTATAAGTAATTACATTTTCTCCAACTGGTAAATTGGCTTCACCTCCATTGGTATTTATAATTTCATTGCCTGTTTCAATTGAAACAAATATTTCATTTTGACATGCATCAAATGCGATTATCGAGTCAAGTTGAACTGTGCTTATACAATTCTCAGTTGTTGATACTGTCAGATTTTGAGGACAAGTAAATTCTGGTGCTTGATCATCTACAATTTCAATAACTTGAATAGCTCCATTCGTATTTTCCCCATTACACCACCATTCTCTTACCTCCCATGTTCTAAGAATCTTTCTTATGCAATTATTAGTTGGTACTTCTATATCTGAATAAGTCACTACTCCATTACATATCTGATCTACACCCGGAATTAATGCAATCGCTGTTGAATCCATTGTCATTGGACAAACCAACTGGCCTTTGAATGAATCATCACACAAGATTGGCACACCTGAACCTGTTTTCAATGTGTCTGTAACCCAAGGTAAAGGATATCCATCTGCATCAAATTCATATTCCGTACTATTACAATCTATAGCATCATTATTGACGGCCATCAAATTTTCAGGGAATACAATATTCGTTAAGTCTATTCTTTCCATGTAAATTTCCTGGACACAGAACGATTCATTTCCAAATGCATCAAAAGCTCTGTAAGTTCGCGTAACAATATGTGTAAAGTCATCGTCACACTCTAATTTTTCTTTTACCTCATTATGGAGTACAACTTCTGAAGTACTACAAGCAGATTCTGCTGAAGGTAAAGGAAGTTGATCCAAAGCAAAGCATGAAAGCGTCAAATCAGTTGGGCAATCAATCATTGGTGGAAGTTTGTATTCAACAACCAATTCACCCCAACAGCTATTTCCACACATTGGTTCAATCAACTTAAATGTAATCTTTAAGCCAATATGTGAGAAATTAACGATTGGCTCGTCGAATTTAATTCCAAACTCATCATATAATTCTACCGTGTAATAATCATTACAACGCTCATGTACACCTAAGCCCACCATTGCTGGTGTAATAAGTGCCATACAGTTTTCATCTAGAGAAACATTTACTAGGCCTTTACATAAGACATCGCAATCATCTTCACAAGGATAAACGAAGTCTTCCACCAGGTCTATACTTTCTATATCATGATCATCTTCGTCATTATCATCACTAAATGAATCATCAACAACATTTTCATCATTGAACGGATCTGTATCCGATTGGCTATCCGCATCTGTTCTTTCAACATTATTGTCGTCTGTAGAGTAACTAATTTCAGCAATATTAGTGTAATACTCTTGTTCAAGCTCCTGAAGTACAAGTTCAGTTTGCATTGATATTGTGATTGAATCTCCTGGGTTTAATGTTCCTGGAATAATATAAATGTAAGACCTATCCTCAACATATGACCATGATGAAGTTGCTGAGTTTTCATTAAAGTTAAAACCATATGGTAAGTGGTCAATCACTGTAATATTAGTTGCTGGAACATTTCCTTGATTTACTACAGTTATATCAAACTGAAGGTTATCGCCAACATGGTATAGCGGCTGAGTATCTAAGATTTTAACCATCGCTAAATCAAAAACTTCTATTTCTTCTATGTCATGATCATCATCATCTTCGCCATACGATAATCCAACTTCATCATCAATAGTTAAATCGTTATTAGGATCCCTATCTGGCTCACTGTCAGAATCTTTGTGTGTTTGATCATTACCTTCTAAATCTGTAAACGCATTTATCTCTACAGCATTTCGCCATGCGTTTTCAAAATCACAAGCACTTAACTCCAATTTGATATTTATAAATTCAGAAGAATTTGCTCTGATAGTATCTTCATATAAATAATCAGCAAATTCAGTAATTAGATCAAATGTCCAATCTGGATTTTCTGTTGGTAAAAACTTAAATCCGCATGGCAAATAGTCAGTGATTGCAACATTGGCTGCATCTAAAGTACCTTGATTTAAAATTTCTATTTGGAAAATTGCAGTATCTCCATATACAATTGCAGTCTCAAGAGTAGTTTTTCTAATCGCTAAGTCATAGAAAAGTACATCTACTTTAACTGTTGCTGTACTTGAGTTTCCATACCCATCATAGATGGTATATGTAAATGTATCAATTCCTCTAAATCCTGTATTTGGTGTATAAGTGTAAATGTAATTTTGTATACCACCTGAACTGGAACTGTCAATTGTAATTGTAGCATTAGTTAATCCGTTAAACTCTATGGATCCTCCAGGTGGAATTTGAATATCATTTACTAAAATATCAATGTCTATAGCTTCATTTTCTACTGTAACATAGCAATCATCTACAGCTGCGATACATTCATTAACTGTAAGATTTTGAATACATGTTGCACTGTTTCCTGAATTATCAACGACAGTCCATATTATTATTGTATCTCCTACGGCATATGGTTCGTTCGAATCATTATAGGTTGTATCAATACCACAATTATCATCGACAATTGGTGTACCATAATCAATATCGATTGCAGAACAATTTGCGTTATTTACATCAACTGTAATATCTGCTGGGCAAACTATTGTTGGATCTTCATCATCCACAACTACTATTAATTGGTTGCATGAACTTGTATTGTTAGATAAGTCTGTAATAACCCACTCAACAAATGATGTTCCTAAATTATAATCTATAGTGCCATTATTTGTAATTGATAGTATGCCACAATTGTCTGATGCTACAGGATCTCCTAGAGCAACATTTGTTGCAATACATAGGCCTGAATCAGTATTGACAGTTATGTCAGAAGGACAAGTAATCTCTGGGTAAACGTTATCAACCACAGTAACTGTTTGCTCGCATGTGCTAGAATTTCCTGAACCATCGATAACTAACCATTCTACGCTTGTCGTTCCAATTGAATATTCTGTTGGGCCATCATTTTCAATCCAAGCCACACTACAGTTGTCAGATGTTAATTCAGTTCCTAGGTCTACATTAGTTGCAACACAATCACCTAGATCAGTACTTATAGTCAGATCATCAGGACAGTCGATAATTGGCAACTCTTCATCAACCACTGTAACTATTTGATTACAAGTTGTTTCATTTCCAGAATTATCTGACGTTGTCCAAGTTATAATATTATCTCCTAAATCAAATGGCTGTGAGGCGTTATTATTAATGGATAAAATGCCACAATTATCAGTTTGTGTACTGGTACCAATACTCACATTACTAGCCGTACAAATACCTAAGTCTGTGTTGACTGTCAGATCCATAGGACAGGTAATCATTGGATTTTCATTATCTTCTACTAAAATATTTTGGATACATGTAGCACTGTTATCTGATTCATCAACTACTGTCCATGTTACCATTGTGCTTCCTAAATTATAGATTGTTAACTCATCATTATAAATAGTATCAATGGTACAATTATCAGCGTATGCAGGATCCCCTAAGGATACATTTGATGCAAAACATTCTCCAATATCTGTGTTTATCGTTAAGTCAGAAGGACACGTTAACTCCGGATTTTCATTGTCAATTACGGTAACTAACTGATCACAAGTTGATGTATTTCCAGAAGTATCTTCAACGACCCAAGTTACAATTGTCTCTCCAGTATAATAATTTTCTAATCCGTCATTTTCAACTGTTGTTACTCCACAATTATCAGAATATGTAGGATCGCCCAAGATTACATTTGAAGCAAAACATTCTCCAATATTGGTATTTGTCGTTACGTCAGATGGACACGTGATCACTGGGTTTTCATTATCTTCAACAGTCACAGTTTGTTGACAACTTGAAGTATTGTCACTTCCATCAGTTACGATCCAAGTAATAATATTTGTACCTAAATTATAAATAGAAGATTCGTCATTTACAATATTAGAAACACTACAATTATCTGATGTTGTTGCATTTCCTAACATAACATTACTTGCAGTACATAAAGTAAGATCAGTATTAACCGTCAAATTATCTGGGCAAGTTATCATTGGAATCTCATTATCTTCAACTGTGACAATTTGCTGACAACTGTCTGTGTTTCCAGAGACATCAGTTACATACCAATTAACTTCATTGATTCCAAGTGCGTATTGCATAATGGAGTCATTACTAATCATATCTACTTCACAATTGTCAGTAGTTATAGGATCTCCAAGAGCAACATTTGTTGCAATGCATTGGCCTGGATCAGTATTGACAGTTACGTCTGAAGGACAAGTAATTTCAGGATTTTCGTTATCAACTACCGTTATTATTTGGACACAAGTTGCAGAGTTTCCTGCATTATCAGTAACTGTCCAAATTACATCTGTATTTCCAACATCAAATATTAATGTAGAATTATGCTCAATTGAAGAAACACTACAATTGTCATCAATTGTTGCATTACCTATATTTGGAAGACTGGCAATGCATTCATTGTTATCCGTTTCTACTGTCAAATCAACTGGGCAAGTAATTGTTGGTGGCTCATTATCCTCAACAGTAACGGTTTGAGCACATGTGTTAGTGTTACCATTTACATCTTCAACTGTCCAAATTACTGTAGTCGTTCCTATCATATAACTTGAAACTCCATTATTTGAAACTAGCGCGATTCCACAATTATCATTAGTAGTTTCATCTCCTAAAACAACTGAGCTTGCAAAACATTCGTTTAAGTCTGTATCAACTGTAATATTTGATGGGCAGACTATTGTTGGTAATTCATTGTCAACAACAGTAACAATATGTTCGCATGTAGCTGTATTGCCAGAAGCGTCAGTACTCGTCCATATTACAGTATTAGATCCTAAATTCAAACTTGTTGCTCCATTGCTTATATCAACAGAAATATTACAATTATCAGTTGCTGTAGCAGGTGTTGAATTTAATTGTGTTGCATCATATGTACATGTCTCAGAATCAGTACTGACCGTCACATCAGCTGGGCAAGTAATCATCGGACTAGTTACGTCCTCAACATTTATAATTTGAATACATGTGCTGGAATTACCACAACTGTCAGTCGCTGTCCACGTTCTCGTTATTTCATAATTATAATCATCGAAATTATCGGCAATACCATCAGCATTTTGAGTTGACATGTCACTATTTGCAATATCAATATCACTGCAATTGTCGGTTGCTGTAGCTATTCCAGTTGCAGTTGGATCTGAGCTGTCTTCACAACTAATTGTTACATCTGAAGGACAAGTTATAACTGGATTTGTTACATCTTCTACATTTATTATTTGGACGCAAGTACTTGAATTACCACAACTGTCTGTCGCTGTCCACGTTCTTGTGATAACATATGTGTAATCATCACAATTGCCAACTATACCGTCAGCATCCTGTGTACTTGAATCACTATTTGTAATCTCAATTCCTGAACAATTATCTGTCGCTGTTGCTAATCCTGTCGCTGAAGGTAATGTGCTTTCTTCGCAACTTAATGTTACATCTGATGGACATGTTATGATTGGACTTGTTACATCCTCTACATTTATTGTTTGGACACAAGTACTTGAATTACCACAACTGTCTGTCGCTGTCCACGTTCTTGTGATAACATATGTGTAATCATCACAGCTGCCAACTATACCATCAGCATCTTGTGTGCTCGAATCATTACTTGTAATCTCAACTCCAGTACAATTATCTGTCGCTGTTGCTAATCCTGTCGCTGAAGGTAATGTGCTTTCTTCGCAATTTAATGTTACATCAGATGGACATGTTATGATTGGACTTGTTATATTTTCAACATTTATTATTTGGACGCAAATACTTGAATTGCCACAACTGTCTGTCGCTGTCCACGTTCTCGTTATTTCATAATTATAATCATCACAATTACCAGCAATTCCATCAGTATCTTGTGTACTTGAATCGCTGCTTGTAATCACAATTCCTGAACAATTATCTGTCGCTGTTGCTACTCCTGTCGCTGAAGGTAATGTGCTTTCTTCACAAGAAAGTGTTACATCAGATGGACATGTTATTACTGGACTTGTTAAATCTTCTACATTTATAATTTGTATACAAGTACTTGAATTACCACAACTGTCTGTCGCTGTCCACGTTCTTGTGACAACATATGTGTAATCATCACAACTACCAACTACCCCATCAGCATCTTGTGTACTTGAATCAATACTTGTAACCTCAATTCCTGAACAATTATCTGTCGCTGTTGCTGTGCCTGTCGCTGAAGGTAATGTGCTTTCTTCACAAGAAAGTGTTACATCAGATGGACAAGTTATAATCGGACTTGTTATATCTTCTACATTTATTGTTTGGACACAAGATTCTACATTGCCACAATCATCTGTTGCAGTCCAAGTTCTTGTAATCGTGTAAGTGTAATCATCACAACTTCCAACGATTCCATCGTTATTAAATGTGCTTACATCACTCCATAAAATATTTATTTCTAAACAGCTATTTGTAGCAGTTGCTTCACCAGTAGATGAAGGAGATATATTATCATTACAACTAATCGTAATATCCGAAGGACACATTATAGATAGCCCATCATTATTGATTTCGATTGATTGAATACACTCAGCTGTTCTGCCACATTCATCCGTAACAGTGTAAACAATCTCATATATTGAACCATCACAATCAGCTTGGCCGCTTACCAACGTTGGTCCTACACTGGTTACACTACTTGTCAAACCACAGCTTGTTGTTGTAGTTGGTGTTCCAACTGTAATATCTGAAGCACAAGTTACTGTCGCATCTAATGGACATGTAATAATTGGGCCTGAATTATCTAATGTGAATGTTTGTGTACATGACGCTGTTCTGCCACACTCATCTGTTACTGTATATACTATTTCATATGTAGAGCCATCACAATCAGCTTGGCCACTTACTAAAGTTGGTCCTACACTTGTGACACTACTTGTAATGCCACAACTCGTTGTTGTACTTGGTGTTCCAACTGTAATATCTGAAGCACAGGTTACTGTCGCATCTATTGGACACGTTATAGAAGGTCCTGTATTATCTAACGTAAATGTTTGTGTACATGACGCTGTTCTGCCACACTCATCTGTTACTGTATATACTATTTCATATGTAGAGCCATCACAATCAGCTTGGCCACTTACTAAAGTTGGTCCTACACTTGTGACACTAC
>JABDKX010000177.1 GCA_013001975.1 Saprospiraceae bacterium
AGAACGCCAAGAAAGACAATAGTCAGTCCTTTCCAATTTTTGGATCTCTTGCGATCAATTGCCGCCCATAGCAAATCATTGTCAATCGGTGTTTCATGATTTGACAATTGCTCTTTAATATATTTATCTACATAATCTTGACCCATGATCCTGTTTTTTTAAATGCGATCAATTTGTTTCTTAATATTTGTTTTGCTCGAGATAAGTTTGATCGTGAAGACACTTCTTGAATGTCTAACATCTGAGCAATTTCTTTATGACTATACCCTTCAATGACGGACAGGTTAAAAACTTGTCTATATCCATCCGGTAATGTTTGCACAACTTTTAATAAGTCATCAGCTTCCATATTATGCAAAGCAGAAGGTTCAACACTCATTGAATTATTAAAATCTACACTGAGAGGTGAAAATTTTATTTTTTCTTTTTCAATAGTTTTTAAAGCCATGTTGACGGTGATCTTTCTCATCCATCCTTGTAATGATCCTTTCGAACTGTCAAAGTTTTTAAAGGATTTAAAAATTCTAATAAACGATTCTTGTAAGACATCTTTTGATTTTGATTCACTGCCAATATATCTTAAACACACAGAAAAAAGGGATGCCGAAAACTGATCCACCAACGCACGTTGGCTTACAGCTTGCCCACGTCGGCAACCATCAATGATTTCTTCTGTAGTTAAGTGGTTCGGCATTTATATTTTAATCAAAATCCTATATTTAGTTTTCTTTCAGTCCCACATCAATATCTAAACGTTGAATACATCCATCTAATTCTATTGGATCAGTTAATCCTGTTAAAGGATCAACATCGCTATCTATATCTTCGGCTTCCACGTCTTTTTCTACAAAAAATAAATCATTTGGTAATTCTACGCCGATCATATATTGACCTTCTGTCAGATTATCAAATCGATACAATCCAAATTCATTGGTTAATGTCGAATCAATCACAATTGGATTTTGTGGATCTAACGCATTATATAATCTTACCAATACATTAGGTAGGCCTTCATCTACATCTTCATTGTAGATGTCTGGATCTCCACCTGGAAAATCTAGCCATACCAAATCACCAATCCTAGATGCCTCTTGACCGATAAATAATAATGTGTCTGCCTCACAACCAAATTCAAGATCAGTTACGATTAATTCTATCTCAGTATCAACAGTTGTTGTATGAGTTTGCTCTGTGCCACCATCCGACCATTCATAATCATAGTTACCTGATCCTCCATTTACAATTACTTCTAAAATAGTTGTAGTAATCATGTCGTCACATATAGATTCTATCAGATTGACATTGACTTCGATGTCTCCTAAATCATTAACTTCTGTTTCACATACAGCAGAACATCCAAAAGCATCGGTTACTGTAACTGAATAACTTACATCACCTGCTAATCCATCTATAGTTTGTCCGGTTCCGCCATTACTCCAAATATATGTGTAAGCACCAGATCCTCCAATAACATTGACTGTAGCAGAACCATTATTGACCTCACAAGTTGTTCCATTGCTAGTAACTTCGCAAATTAAATTACTCCCTACCTCAATAACATGTTCACAAATACTTGTATTTCCATCGCTATCAGTTACAGTTACTACATAAGTAGTTGTAATATTCGGTTCTACAGTAATAACTGGTCCATTACTACCATTATTCCAGAAGTATTCTACATCATTGATGTTGCTTTCAACTGTAAGTTCAACTACACCTCCACATGATTGTTCAGGTCCAAATATTTCACATTCAAAATTATATTCTTCAATTACCGTTTCACATTCTGTTGTACATCCATCGATATCTGTGACTGTTACTGAATAAGCGCCAGGCGCTAAGTTAGTTATCGTTTCTGTAGTAGCACCGTTAGACCAAGCATAAGAATCTGCTAAACTTGAATAAACAATTACTGTGGCACTACCAGTGTTTGATCCAGCTGTACTATTCGTTGATTCAATAGAACAGAATAAGAAATCTATAATTTCTAAAGAAATGCTATCCGAACAAACATTGTCTTCAGCATCCATTATTTCAACTGTATAATAAGTAAAAGGTAACTCTGTAATTGAAAATGTTTCATCATCATATGTTTCATAGATGTCTCCATTTAGGAATACCGTAAATGGCGGCGTTCCAGAGACTTCTATATCAATACTTGCTGATGAGTTTTCATTTAAACAGATTGGAATTTCACCAGGCATAATATTACAATTAAGAACGCCAATAGTCTTCAATCCTAAATCAAAATTTAATGTTTCTCCTTGTGGTAAATTTATTTCTTCGGTTTCATTTTCAAAATCAGAATCAATTGAATCATCTGTACCTTGATTAGCTAAAGTTAGTGAAAATCCAAAACCGGTGTTTGCACCTAAAGTAAATTCTTCGAAAGTAATACCATCAAAACTATATACCCCATTTTCATCTGTTGTTGCTCTAAATGAGTTGCTTCCAGGACCAACAAGTATAATAGTGTGCCCTTCAATTAATGGTTCTGTGTTTTGACGAATACCGTCTTTGTCTTCGTCTTCCCATACAACACCTTGGACAGTACTTGAATTTCCTATTTCATCAATTATAACTTTAAAACTTCCCATAAATGAAACCAATTCACCTTGAAGATTTGGCGCTTCACCCATAAAGGTTCCAATGACAAATTGCCCTTCAATACCAAGCTCTGTTATTTCAAAAATCACATTTTCACAATCGTTACTTTCATCACAACGGACCCAAGACGCGCCTCCTCCAACATTATTCAGAATGGCTTCTAAAAATATGATTTCATTATCATCTCCTATGCTTGCATTCTCTATCGTAACAGAAATGGAATAATCAGTAAGTGGAACTTCTCCACTTAATCTCAAATTATTATCAAAGATAGTCGCACTAGGGTCTGATATAAAAGTTTCAGGGCTGCCATCAATTTTATAGAATATATATTCTTCATGTTCTTCACAGACTTCAAGAGCTTGTATTTCGAATACGTCTAAATCGTTTAAATTTTCAATTCTTATAATTTCAGAAGTCCTGCCATTTTCTATATCAAAGCCTTGAATCGTCAAAAAATCTAAACCACAAGATTCAATGATTAATTCGTAGTATCCGTTTTCATCTACTTCAGCTACAAAGGCAACGTTGTCACCAATTGTTATTAAGGCGTATCCTTGTGTTATGGGTGTTCCATTACAAACCAAAGTTCCAAAAATTGTTTTGCCTGAAGAGTTAATAGTTATTTCACCTAAGGAGACATCTGTTGAGAAAGGACCTATGTTTTGATCAAATACAACATTACCACATTCATCTTTTATCAACATGACTAATGGTTCGTCTTTAGGAATTTTTCCATTAAAACCACCTTCACTATCTGTCCATCCTGCACCTGTCATACTTTCGTTGAAGGCTAGGATACATATTAAATGCCAAGGAAGTGCTTGCCCATCTTGATTGACTAGTTTTCCGTAAATATTGACTAACGGGAAAGGGGCATCGCAATTCCAAAAAGAAAAATGTGTGACTTCGGCAATATATTTTCCATCTACAAGTGTAGCTGTTGATTCTTCTTCCCAATAAACAGTTTCTTCATTTAAAGACCATGTTACTATTGTTTCAGGTGCACTGTTTTGTAAAGTTTCTGGAATAGGAAATTCTATTGTAGCTGAAATGCCTTCTCCTAATTGTAAAGATTGCCCGTTAGCTGTAAATAATTCAACAGCCATCATTCCATAGGTTGCTAATTGAACAAGTTTGCCTTCTTGACTCAAGCCGCGTAAATCACCTGGCATTGAATGAGGAAGATTTTGACTGCTTGGATCATACCAATGAGCATAAATACTGACTTCTCCTTCATAACTAACATTATTATCATCAACAAATGCACGTTCTGGAAAAATTATTTTAGCGCCAATATCTAAATTGGCTTCTCCGCCATTGATGGCATTTATTGTTGTAGTCAGATTCTTCTCAATCATGTGCACTCTTATATGCGATCTTGTTTGAGCTTCACCTAGAATAAATTTATAATTGTCGTAGTATCCTGATTTTGAAATGTATAATATACCACCATCAGAAGGGATCCCCGTTTGAGGAATTAAAAAGTATCCATTTTCATCTGAGAGGTATTCAACATCATTATATTTTATAATCACATCTGATAGTGGGTCATTGTTATCATTTGTAATAATTCCGGAGACTTCACTCAGTTTTAATTCTTGAGGAGGCGTTGTTATAGTAATTGGATCATCTTCTTCTCCAATAATATCTTTCTGGCAACCAGTGACAAGGAATAAAATGGGAAGTAAAACTATAATTGCGAACTTTTTCATCATTTAGCTATTTCTAGATATGAAGTGTTTAATATACGCTTAAAAACACTCCTAAATAAATTATCATTGTGACTTCAATTAATAAGTAAAGTAAATTTCAACTTATCTAACTATTCTATCCTAATTTCAGAATAAGTGTTGCGTCAGCTTGTGATATTTATTTTTTTTCTACATATATTTTTAATCTTAATTTGAATTTTTTTGGATCAAAAAAGACTTCTCACCTAATGATGTTTTGTCTGGCTTTAAAAATTAACATTTAGACCTAATATTATTCTTATTTTCGATCAAAGTTTGGCATACTATAAATTCTACCATATGTAAAAAAATAAGTATAATATTTGTTTATTTATTAAAATAGCAATATATTAAGGTAACAAATAATTAGAATGCCTAATAAATGGTAGTTTCAAACTAAAACCCTTTTATTATGATGAACGAAGGTGTCCATTCAATTATGTCAAAGAATTTGATAACTGTTACCGCTGAGATGAATTTACATCAAGTACGACAGCTTTTTATGGAAAACAATATTCATCATTTACCAGTAGTTAATGAAAACAAATTAATAGGTATCCTAACGACATACGATCTTTGGAAGAATGAAATCAGTCCCTCTGATTACAAATCGACTAAAGTAAAAGATGTTATGACAAAAACAGTAGCCAAATTAGATCCACACGATAAAATTGGGACTGCTGCAGAAGTGTTCTTAGATCATCGTTTTCACGCCCTCCCTGTTGTGGATGATCATAATAACTTATTAGGTATTGTCACTTCTTTTGATGTTCTCCTTTATGAGTTTAAGAAAGAATATCCTAAACCTATATTGTTCAAACATCTTTTTGATCAAACGTCTAATGATTCTACACGGATTTCTGCCTAATATCACTGTTGTAGAATCCCGTTACCCCGGTCTGAAATTTTGAATAGCGCAATTTATGTCAGATTGGGGTAACTTTTTTTACAAAAACTCGGGAAAACCCTTGATTAAACTAGGGTGTTTTGCCTGATGACTCAAACTGAATATATATTTAATTTTATGATATAAAATCGATTAATCGTATAACACCTAGATCTGAGTTTTTATAATAATGGTTGTCTTTCTTTTTTTTGGAAATATACCATTGCTCAAAAAAATATACGATGAAAATTAGATTGATATTCCCATGCATACTCCTAGGAATCATTGGTTTTCTTTGGCAAGGATCTGCAGATAAACACTTGAGTTTTCAAAGTTTTGAAGGATTCATTTCTGAAGATGAAGATGATTACAAAAAGTTTTATCTCCTACAAAATGAAAGTGGAGAAATAATTGAATTGAAATTTATAAACGAAGATGTTCAATGGCTAAGTTTTTCTGAATTTGGCTATGTATCTGTAAATGGTCATTATAATAAAATAGAAAACTATCTCATTGTAAATGAAATAGAAAGACATAATATAAAGTCTTTAAAACCCGATAATCATGCGGGACTTGCTTCTAATTAGTACTTCCTCCTATATTTCAAATACAAAAAAAGGCTGTCTTAATATTAAGACAGCCTTTTAGCGTTTCTAATTAAGCACGTTTGTAGTGCTTGGATTTGTACTTTTCAACTTGTTTTTTTAGTTTTTCAGATGCTACATCTAATGCTACATCATGTTTTGGTCCGGTACCTTCAACAAAAACATCTTTTCCTTTTAATCGGGCTTGGAGTTTTACTTTTTTGTAAGGATGATTCTTTCCTCTAAAAAAAACTTTGATGGATTCAACAAACGGATAGTTTAAAAAGTATTTCTCAAGCTGTTCTCTAGCGTAACTTTCGAAATAATTTTTTCCTTCAATTGTTTCTTTCTCTACTCTAATATCCATAAACTAAATTTTTGGTTAGTAATAATACAATATTTCAAATCTTCAGATTCCCTTGTGGTATCCTGCAGTTGGTAGTAATAAAGGTATGTATAATATTTTGAATAAAAACACTCTATTTACCTTATATTTTACAAATATCAATATTTGCCTTCATAAATTAGCTTATAGTCATCAATTTAACGTTTCTCGAATTAATTTGTTTATTCCTAATATTCAATAGGGGCATTAATACTTTTCGTTGTCTTTTAGTAATGGGGTGTTAATGTTCGAATCTACTGATGATTATACTCAGATTTCAAAATGTAAGATTGAGTAATGCTGATCAATACTTTTACAGATAGGGTACCGTCTTCATAGATTCGAACGCCCTTAAAAATAAAAGCCAACCGGAACGGTTGGCTTTTTTAATTTTCATTGTTTACAACTTGGGGTTAGCATGAAAATTATATTTAAAAAATTTGAGGGGTTACACAGTTATTTAAAATTAATATGCCCAAATATGTAGCTTATCTCTAAAATAAAAGAGGATTATATTCCCACACCTTAGCATTATATTCCCAATACGTCCAATTAAGATATTATTCCTGACGGTGGATAGCCAAATTCTTCTTTAAATATTCTCGAAAAATAATTTGGATCATTGAATCCTACTTTAAATGAAATTTCTTTTATTGATAATTGACCTTCTCTCAACAACTTTTGAGCTTCCTTAAGTCTTATCATACGCAAAAACTTAGCTGGAGTTAATCCTGTAAGCGCTTTTACTTTTCTAAATAATTGGGATTTACTCATTTGCATTAGCTGGCCTAACTTTGTAATATCAAATTCTTGATCATGAAAATTATCTGAGATATGCTTTTGTAATAATATGAGAACTTTGTCTTCAATATTCGGAGTCTTACTCTTTTTGACACGTTCAATGGCTTCTAAAGAATTATATTTTTGTTGTAGATTTTGTGTTAAACTAATTAAATTTTTAACGCGTAGTAGCAGTTCTCTCTTATCAAATGGTTTGATCATGTAAGCATCCGCTCCATGTTCGTATCCTGAAATCTTGTCATCAAAAGTCGACTTGGCAGTTAGAAGGATGATAGGAATATGAGAAGTCAAAGAATTAGATTTTAATTCGTCCACTAATTCATAGCCATTTTTATTACGCATCATTATATCTGATATAACCAAATCAGGTATCAATTTTGTCGCTTTTTCTATACCTTTTACGCCATCTTCAGCCAATTTGCATTTATAGGTTTCTTCTAAACATGTTTTGATGTAATAGGCCACATCCTGATTATCCTCTACAATAAGAATTACTTTTTTATCAGACTCCTCATCATTCTGAACGACTTCTAAATCAAACATTTCATGCGATAAATCATCATCTGAAATATCTAATGATTTTATTATCGGTAATGAAACAAATACGCTGGTGCCAATGCCTTTCTTACTCTCTAAACGAATTTCACCTTTCATCAACTCAACAAGTTCCTTGGTTAAGGCCAAGCCAATACCTGTTCCTTGCTCTAAAATTTGTGGTGTAGAATCTATTTGATAATAGCGATCAAATACGTAGGCAACTTTTGATTCATCTATTCCAATACCGTTATCACTTATTCTAATTGTATAGTATGCTTCAGTTGTTTTTATCTCTACATATATCAATCCTTTCTCGGGTGTAAATTTTATAGCATTAGATATAATATTAAATATGATCTGCTGGATTTTTTGCTCATCAAAGTAAGTCGTTAAAGATTCTTTTTCACTTGAAAAAGTAAGATTAATATTTTTCGTATTGACACCTGATCGAAATGATTCTGTTAGATATTTAATAAAATGAACAACATTTCCTTTTTCATAATTAACTTGGACGTCTGTATTCTCAATTTTCGAAAGATCTAGAATTTGATTAATTAAAGTCAATAGACTAGAAGAATTTCTCTTAATTAAAACTTTCGTTTTATCATCCTTGATATTATCTGACATACCCATTATAACAGATAAAGGCGTTCTAAATTCATGTGTTATATTACTGAAGAACTTGGATTTCAATTTATCCAATTCTTTTAATCGCTCTGTTTCTTTCTGTTCTTGTTCTTGTAGGAAAATCGATTTTTCTAACTCCATTTGCGAGAGTTGCTTCTCTTTTTCTCTTTCTCTTTGTCGATATGCTAAACCGATTGAAAAGAAAATAACTTCTATTACGGCTCCCAACTTAAATGCAAATAAATTAAATTCAATAGTTACCATTCTTTGTATAGCTGTAACAAATGTTCCCATTGTCATAGCAATTAATCCTGCAAGTATAAAATGGCTTTTTTGAGCTTTGGAGTTATACAATTTATAACAAAAAGCAAAACTAACGCAAACAAATATTAAGGCATAACTAATAGTAGCAAAATCTGAAATTGCGGGACTAAAATTGGAGTACAGCATCAAACAATAATCTAAAATTAAAAAGAGTATTGATGAGTATCCAACTGCCTTAAAATTATAGTCCCACTTAGGTAATATTTTTTTTAAATCTAAGAAGTATCTTAAGAAATAGAGATAAGAAGCGATAGTAAGATATGTAGAGAATTTTCCTATATAATTATATTTCGGTGATTCTGTAAAAATATAAGTCATAATATCATCCGCCATGCTTCCAGTTTTGTAAAAAGCAAATAAGCAGATTGCAAATAAATAGATCGAATAGGAAAAGTAAGCTTTGTCTTTATTGAGAATGAAGAGAAACAAATTATAAAGAATCATAAGCAACATAAATCCAACAAAAATTGCGTTGCTTCTCTTTATTTTTATTAATCTCTTACTGTAATTGTAATAAGATTCCAAAGTTACCATTGGGTTGACTGGTATAGAATTCCTACTGCTTTTCAAACCAATGATTACATCACACTTCTCGCCTTTTTGAAGAGAAAATTTTACAATTGAAGATCTGTAAGTATGATGAGTTGTCTTTTTGGAATCATGAACAAATAAACCAGTTGTGTGTGTTTCTTGTCTACCATCGTCATATTGGATAACTACTTCAATTTCGGTGACCAATTGATTAAACTCTAAAATCCATTCTGAATTATAAACTTGTTCTTGTAACTTATTTTCAATATTTAGTAAAGACCAGTGCCAAGCTTGAGTTTCTAATTTTTTGTTTTCTGTATATACATTAGAGTCGTAATTTTGGTCATTTACCTTGGATATAATATCATCAAAGTTTAAATCATCCGTTTGTCCAATGTAAATAAGATGAGATGTTAAGTCAACTTTATCTTTATCATTTTGAATAATCAAATGTTGACTATCCAACTTGAAACAATAAAGTATCGAGAGTAAAAGAGGGATTAGGATGTGTTTCAACTTTTTTTTGTCTTTTTCTTTATTCTTTATAAATACTTGAAGTTGAACTAATTCTTTTAATTTTAATTTTAGCCATTGCAAATAGCAATGTCATAAATGGACTTATATAATTAAAGATAGCATAAATAAAATATTCACCTACCGATACACCCAAAACTCCTGCCTGATAAGCGCCGCATGTATTCCATGGGATTAGAACAGATGTAACGGTACCTGCATCTTCCAATGTACGACTTAAGTTTTCAGGTGCTAAATCTCTTTCTTTAAAAGCATCTTTATACATTTTACCTGAAACGACAATAGATAAGTATTGATCTGAAGCAGTTAAATTTAAGGCAAGACAACTAGAAACTGCGCTTGCGAATAACCCAAAAGTTGACTTTGCCATACTCAATAATGCTTTACTTATTCTAGATAAAGCACCGATGGCTTCCATAACCCCACCAAAGACCATGGCCGTCATTATTAACCAAATAGTACCCAGCATTCCTTTCATTCCTCCAGCTGTAAAAAGATCATTGAGTTGTTCGTTTTCTGTGACAATAGCGATGTCAGTTGTTAGTGCATTCATGACGCCTTTATATGCAGAGATGCCGGTTAACTCTCCATCAATTCCTGAAACTGAAGATACAATTCCTGGCTGAAAAATAACGGCAAAAACACCACCTAACAAACTTCCGATAAGAAGGGCAATCAGTGGTTTTGTCTTTTTTATAATCATATAAATGACGATACCAGGTACAAGGAAGAGCGCTATATTTATATTAAAGGACCCTTCAATTGAATTAAGAATACTAGAAGTATCAGTTTGGCCAACAGTTTCTTGGGTAAACCCAATGACTGTAAAAATTACAATCGTAATTAATATTGATGGCACAGTGGTATAGGTCATATATTTGATGTGATCAAATAAATCAGCACCAGCCATGGCAGAAGCCAGGTTTGTAGTGTCAGAAAGTGGAGACATTTTATCTCCAAAATAAGCACCAGAAATTACAGCACCTGCCGTCATAGCCATAGATATCCCCATAGCATCGCCAATACCAATAAGTGCAATACCTACAGTAGCAGATGTCGTCCACGAGCTTCCCGTAGCCAATGAAATGATAGCACAGATAATGACTGTTGCAGGTAAAAATATGGTTGGGTTTAAAATTTTAAGCCCATAGTAAATCATTGTAGGGATTATACCACTTAAAAGCCAAGTTCCAGCTAATGCACCGACCATTAATAATATCAAAATGGCACCAGTAGTAGATTTAAAATTATCAGCTACTTTGTCGATCATTTTCTTGTACGACACCTTATTGTAAAACCCTACAATAGCGGCTACAGCTCCTGATAACAATAAAATAAATTGATTTGATCCGCCTAATGCATCATCACCAAAAACATAAAATACATTAAAGAATAATAAAATAATAAGGAATATCATAGGAATCATCGCTTCCCAAATGTTTAACTCCTTATTCTCTAGTATCACCTTATCATCGTATTTTTCCATGCGCAATTTTTAGCAGAATTCTAATATAACTTTATTTTTTAAAAAATCGTTTAGCCTTAATAATTTAAAGCGTCTATCACCTGCATAATGTTTCATACCTTTCAAAAAATAGTCCCAAATGGTATCCATCCATAAGCGCATGATTGACTTCTACGCTTACGGGCATTTTATATTCTGAACCATCTTTAAAGTATTTGCCAAAACTGATACGCGGAATGCTTGGGTTGATCAATTTATCTTGTGCATGCTTTAAGCTTGTAAAACTAATCCAAGGAAGTGAAGAAAAGTATATGAGATCTTCTCGGTTTCCAGAAGGATCAAAACTTTTCGTTTCGTTGGCTTTGTGAATTAAAGCCTGTGAGTCGATATGAAATTTTTGTTCATTTTCTATAAAATCATAATAAGCAAACCCAAAACTTTCATCATCATAAAACAAAGTTGATCCTCCATGAATCTTATCGTATATTTTGATTTTTTCTCCATGATATCGCATCTTGAAGTTATCAATTGTGTTGGCTGCTTTTAATGCAACATACAAACTGGTTAGGAAAAAAGATTGTTTGTTTTTTTTTGAATGTGCCAGAAGATTATTGATAGAAACATTAGCCGTAACATTAAAGTATGGGTCATCAAACTTTTTATAAAAATGAAATGCATTTTTACGACCCCAACTGTCTACATCAAAATCTTTATAGTCCATATTCTATTTGTAAAAATATATTATAATATGCGAATAAAAAAAAGCCACCTGACGAACAGATGGCTTCTCTTTCGTTTTGTATTGTTTTAATTAAAAGCTATATCTCAAACCCAGTTGCATTCTCCATCGACTATTAACACTAAAGTCATTAAAGAAAGTTGATGTTTGTGCTGTATCAAAACTGTATACAGGTACACCATCCGTCACCGCAACGCCAATCGGTTGAGCTAATGATGTTCCTGTTGCAAATTGTCTGACACCCCAACTTGAATTAATTAAATTTCCAACGTTTAATATATCAATACTGATTTGAAATTTATTATCAGAAGAGCCAACGCCAACATCTTGTAAAATCCTCAAATCCCAAGTACTATACCAAGGAGAAAGAGCACCATACTTTTCAGCATAATCCCCACGGTTAGCAGATAGGTAATCATCTTGAGCAATGTAAGCCTTCAATGCAGAAGCTTGATTTTGGCCTGTAAATGTCATGCCATCTATTTCAGCATCTGTTGGAATGTATATCAAGTCATTCAAACTTGAACCATCATTGTTGATGTCCCCAGAATAAGTGTAGCTGTATCTGTTGCCTTCAGCATATTCGAAAAATAAACTTACTGTAGTTGCCAAATTTTCGTTACTCCATTGGAATTTTTTAGAAGCAACACCAACTATTCGATGTCTGTTTCCATAAAGAGAAGGAGAAACTAACGCTCTGTTAGTATGCGCAATGTTAGCTGGATTTCTGTCATAAGCATCTGAAGAAATTTCTGCATCTATTGACATAACATCCGTTGCATTCAAATAGTTATAAGCTAGTTTAACAAACGTGTTATTCCAATTCTTTTGCATGCTTACACTTGCATTGAAAGAGGAGCCGCCATCAACATTAGTAAATACATATGCATTTGTAGGAGCACCAAAAACCAACACCCTGTCATCATTCGTATAAATTGGCCTGTCATCAGCTCCTTGCAATGTTCCAGTAGGTAATTTTAATCCATAGTTATTAACGACTTGCGCTTGAAGATCTTTTGTATAAAGTAGGTCTACAGTTCCAATCCAGCCATTTCCAAATTGCTTGTCATATCCGAGACTCGATCTCCAAATTTGTGGAAACTTAAAGTCAGGATCTGTCATATTGTAAAAGAAGAAGTTTGGATTTGCTACTTGGTTTCCAATCCAAACGAAAGGAAATCTACCAGAGAATAATCCTGTTCCACCTCTTAATTGTTCAGAACGATCTCCTTTGACATCATAGTTAAATCCTATTCTAGGATTGATTAATGGTGTTGACGAAGGTAATGTTGTATGATCGAAAGTGACATCTTCTCCTTCTTCATTAGAATAAACAATAGTCGGATCATAACAGCAATTTCTATCCAAATTCTCTTGTATTTTTTCCGCTGTATCAAAATATAGAGGCATATCTAAACGTATACCAGCAGTCAAGCTTAATTTATCATTTAACTGAAGTTCATCTTGAATATAAAATGAAGCCTGACCTAAGTTTGTTTCTGCCAATGCCCAAGAATCATTTTCATTATTTGTGGCAAATGTAGCTGCAGCTGTTGCAACGGAACCATCAAGTTCACCTGCATTAACACGATCAGCAAATTCTTCGATTGGAATATCGGGAGCGAAAACCAATCCACCATAAGCACCCAAGTTGAAAGAATTGTTGAAATCAAATCTTTCAAATGCTGCACCTACAGTCCATGTGTGATCTCCACTAAATATATTCAACTCATTTTTGATTTGAATAACATCTTGATCCAATACATTGTTTATTGAAAACGGTTCATGACCAGCTATAATGTATCTGATGTTGTCTTTGGAAATGTTTATAACTGGGAATGGTGTAGACTTAGGATCTCTATCATCTCTAAACTTAGTTATACCCGCTGAAAATTTATTTGAAAATTTAGATCCAAAGAAAGATTTTAGTTCAGCTCTAAATTGTTGTAAATCATTATTGATTCTATAGCCACTATTTTCAAATTGTAATGTTTGAAAATCTGGTCCTCTTCTACCAATAGCAGAGGGGTGAGCCGGATTATCATTAAATGCATTTAAGAAATTATAAGTAGCTGATAACTTATGATTGTCTCCTAAGTTAAAATCTAATTTGAATAGTCCTTTATAATTGTCTTCGTTATGTGTAAATCCTTCTTTAGCTCCCGTATCATAACCATATCTTGACATTAGTAAATCAGATACCATATCCATGTCGGCTCCTGATACTCTTGATGAATTTCCAAAATCTGAATTTCCACCACTTGATGTCCAAAGAGAACCAAGGTCAGATCTGTTTTCTTTTTCAAAATTCGCGAAGAAGAAAACTTTATTTTTTACAATAGGTCCACCAACACTGAATCCAAATTGAGTTTGTTTTGGATCTCCTTTAAAAATTTCTTCACCATCTACGGTACCGCCCGTCATACTTGCATTCCTAAAATATCCAAAGACAGCTCCTTTAAATTCATTGGTTCCTGATTTCGAAACTGAATTTATTGAAGCTCCTGTAAAACCAGATTGCGTTACATCATAAGGAGCAATAGCAACATTAATTTGCTCTATTGCATCCAATGATATTGGTTGTGCATTTGACTGACCGCCAGGTGTCGCCGCATCTAAACCAAATGGATTATTGAAAATGGCTCCATCCAAAGAATAGTTATTAAATTGATCATTTCTACCTGCAAAAGATCCTCCTTCAGCTGACATTGGATTCAGTCGCGTGTAATCAGAAGCAGAACGACTGATGGTTGGCAAACTGCTGATATCGTCAGAACTAATTGCTGTTGAAGGACCCGTTCGATCGCCATTTAAAATTGGATCTTGTGAAGCTGTAATGACAACTTCATCTGCTGTTAAACCTTGTTCTGACAATTGAAAATTGATATTTTCTCTTTGGCCTAATTCAAGAAATATACCTTCTTGCGGAGAAGCAGAAAATCCAATGTAATCAACTGTAATAGTATAAGGTCCGCCAACACGCATATTCTTAATATTATATCTACCGTTGTCAAACGTGGTTACTGCATATCTTGAACCAGTAGGAACATGCATTGCTATGACAGTTGCACCAATCATGGGCGCTCCTTGTTCGTCAGAAACAAGACCACCAAGCGAAGCTGTAGTCACTTGCGCCATGGCAGTAAATGCCATCATGGTAAAAAATAAAACGAATAAGTTTTTCATAATCATAGTTTAGTTTAGTAATTATTCCAAATGTAGCCCCTAGAACCCGAAATAAACTTTCTTGATATAATTTTTTATTAACATGTGTTGGTAACTACTAAATCAATAGGTTATCACCTAAATATTTCCTTTTATAAAATACTATTAGCATTTTCGATCTAAATATGATTTAAATGAAGACTATTGTTGCCCTGGAAGGGTTAGAATTTAAAGCTTACCATGGTTTTTATGATGAAGAACGCAAAATTGGTAATACTTTTATTGTAGATGTTAAAGTGGAATTGAAAAGCTTCGATTCAGCAGATGACAACATTCATGATACTGTGAATTATGAAGATATATATGATATTGTCAAAGAGGAAATGGCAAAAACCTGTAAGCTTATAGAAACGGTTGCTTTTAATATTATAGAAAGGATAAAAAAGTTTGATCATATTGTTGCAGCATCAATAAAACTTGCTAAGATGAATCCACCAATTAAAGGAAAGGTAAATCGAGCAGTGGTTGAAATGCGATTTTAAAAATAATCCACCCCAACATTCTACCTCAAATCAACAAAAATAAGTAAGAATGAAGGGTGGATCCTGGATTCAGCTATAAATACTTCGATTGCATTAACAATCGATCACTGTTTATTAAGACATTAACTCTTTAGCTGATAACAGTTCAAAAAACTGATCCAACTTAGGAGTAATGATAATTTCAGTTCGTCTATTATGGCGTCTGCCTTCTACAGTTTTGTTTTCGTTTTTTGGATTATAATCCGCTTTACCAGCAGCTGTTAATCGTTCTGGGGCTACTGAAAATGTTTCTTGTAATAACCTAACGACAGAAGTGGCGCGAATGACGCTTAAGTCCCAATTATCTTTATAATTATTATTAGCTATTGGAACATTATCTGTATGGCCTTCAACCAAAACATTCAATTCACTATTATCATTTAATATTCTAGCCACTTTTTCTAAAACGCTATAGGCACTTTTGTTGATTGTGGCACTTGCGCTTTTAAACAACATATTATCAGAAAGAGAAACATAGACTGCACTGCCTTTTACTTCTATTTGAATGTCATTGTCATTTATGTCGATTAAGGAGCTTTTTAGTTGATTGGCTAGTACTGTATTTAATGAATCTTTTTGTTTGATTTCATCGCTCAATGAAGTGATATAATCAAATTGTGTATTGAGACCTATCAAGGAATTCTTTATACTTTCTGCATCATTTTTATTTATAACAGAAAGATCAGCAAGTCTATCTAACAAGCTGCTGTTTGTTAATTGATGATATTCAACTTGTTCTTGTAAGTCTTGAATTTGTAATTCCTTATCAGTAATGTTCTTTTCTAGGCTTTTTATTTGACCTGTATTACAAGATACAAGGCTTAATAAAATCATTCCAGGTATAAGCTTATATAATTTCATATTAAATTATTTTAGAATATATAGATACCTAGCGCAAAGATAGATAGCTAATATTTAATTAAGATCAGGGCAAATACCCTGTTTGTACTAGGGTAAACACCCATTTAAAAAATAGAGAGGATTAATAATCAGACTTTGTATAAAAATTTTGGCACAGAAATATCCTATATATTGTATTTATAAAACCAATAACAAAATCAAATTATTGCCTCATAATCCATTTATAATATTATACATTTGCGGTATAAAAATGTGAATATGCATCATAACAAAACAGCAAATACCGCAAGAGTTGATAAATTTCAATTTCACGATTATTATAATGTAGATGATTTATTATCTGAAGATCATTTATTAGCAAGAGATGCTGTAAGAGATTGGGTAAAGCAAGAAGTCACGCCAATCATCGAAGATTACTCTGAAAGAGCAGAATGTCCACAACACTTATTTAAAGGATTAGCTGAAATTGGTGCTTATGGTCCTAGTTTGCCAGTTGAATATGGTGGCGGTGGAATGGATGAAACGGCTTATGGTGTTATTATGCAAGAATTAGAAAGAGGAGATTCAGGAATCAGAAGTATGGCTTCTGTTCAAGGGTCGTTAGTCATGTATCCGATTTATAGATTCGGAAGTGAAGAACAAAAAAGAAAATACTTACCAAAATTAGGGTCTGGAGAATTCATAGGTTGTTTTGGGTTAACTGAGCCTGACCATGGTTCAAATCCTGGTGGAATGACGACGCATTTTGTAGAAGATGGGAACGATATTATTCTAAATGGCGCTAAAATGTGGATTACTAATTCCCCTTTAGCTGATGTAGCAGTGGTTTGGGCTAAAAATCCAGAAGGAAAAATTCAGGGTGTCATCGTTGAAAAAGGAATGAAAGGATTTTCTGCGCCTGAAATTCATGGTAAATGGTCTTTGCGTGCAAGTATAACTGGCGAATTGGTTTTTGAAGATGTGCGCGTTCCAAAGGCAAATATATTACCAAATGTTGTGGGTTTGAAAGGGCCACTTTCATGTTTATCAAAAGCAAGATATGGCATCGCTTGGGGAGCCATTGGCGCAGCATTGGATTGTTATGATTCTGCATTGAGATACAGTAAAGAAAGAATACAATTTGATAAACCAATTGGGCAGTTTCAGTTGACACAAAAAAAGTTAGCTGAGATGATTACTGAAATTACAAAAGCACAGTTATTAGTTTGGCGATTAGGTGCACTAGCAGATAAAGGCATGGCTTCACCAGCACAAATTTCAATGGCCAAAAGAAACAATGTGCACATGGCATTGGAAGTAGCAAGAGAAGCCAGACAAATACACGGAGGTATGGGCATTACAAACGAATATCCGTGTATGCGACACATGATGAATCTTGAGACTGTCTTAACGTATGAAGGAACGCATGATGTTCACTTACTGATAACAGGAATGGATGTGACTGGGTTGAATGCTTTTAAGTGACAAT
>JABDKX010000199.1 GCA_013001975.1 Saprospiraceae bacterium
TCCTTGAATCCTCGAATTCCTCTACAAAATTTTTAAAATTAACCATCCATTTTTGGACTTGTTTTTTGAACATGCCAGGCATAATAGTTTTAATAACTTTAAGCATAAATCCTGTGAAACGAATATACTCAACATGTGATTCATATCGTGTTGTGGTTGGATCGATTTCATGGAAAAAAACCTCCATCGTATTCTCTGTACTTTTATGCCAATAGTTTCCATAAAAGTTATGAGGTAAATTATTTTCAATAATTGTTTCAATGATGATCATTTCACCTTTTCCCATTTTATATTTCATTTCGGTTTTGGCACCATTTTCTCCGGGAGTGCCACTCAGATGGGTCATACCAATAAAACCTTCTTGCCATTTTTCATAGTATTTTTCGTCTTGAAATAATTTGACAACGACATTTTTTGGTGCATTTATAATGACTTCATTTGTAAACTTCATTTGACATGATTTTTTCTTAAAATATGTTGGCCCTAATTTTTGCTTGATTTCAAAGAACCAAAAGCCTTTTATTGCAGCATTCTTCCTGTTTTTAGACCAATTTATCTAAAAAACACATCTTATTTAAATATCTCAATTACATTCGAATGCTAAAGCTTTGTTAATGAAGGGAATAAATTGATTTTATCTTTCACTAATAGTTATTTTGCTATCTCTCAAATTCCAGATTTTTTGAATTTATTTGACCTCAATCATTTTATTAAACTAAATCTTAATCAGAATAATATGAAAAGTACAAAATTTGCAATTGTGACAGTCATGTTACTATTTCTAATAGGTAATGTGAGTGGACAATCACTTCCAGAAGGCGTAGTAAAAAATGCATCTGTTGAAGGTATCACTGAATACCAACTGGAAAACGGTTTGAAGGTGCTTCTTTTTCCAGATCAATCTAAGCCAACCATTACAGTAAATATAACTTACGAAGTGGGTTCTCGACATGAAGGATATGGAGAAACAGGAATGGCTCACTTACTTGAGCACTTGGTTTTTAAAGGAACGCCAGACCATCCAAATATTCCTCAAGAATTAACAGAGCACGGGGCGCGACCTAACGGTACGACATGGTACGACAGAACCAATTATTTTGAGACTTTCAGTGCAACTGATGAAAATTTAAATTGGGCGCTGGATATGGAAGCTGACAGAATGGTTAATTCATTTATAGCTAAAGAAGATTTGGATAGTGAAATGACTGTAGTAAGAAATGAATTTGAAAGTGGAGAGAACAGTACGGTTGGTGTTCTGATGAAAAGAACTATGGGTGCTTCATATCAATGGCACAATTATGGAAAATCAACGATTGGTGCAAGAGCTGATTTAGAAAATGTTCCAATTGACAGACTGCAAGCTTTTTATAGAAAATATTATCAACCAGATAATGCAGTTTTAACTGTTGCTGGTAAATTTGACGAATTGAAAACTTTAGGATTGGTTCAAAAATATTTTGGTAAAATTCCAAGACCTGATCGTAAGTTAATACCTACATACACAAAAGAACCTACTCAGGATGGTGAAAGATTGGTAACGCTTAGAAGAGTTGGTGATGTACAGAATGTTGCTGTTATGTATCACACACCACCGGGGCCACACTCAGATTATGCAGCTGTTTCTGTTTTAGAGCAATTGCTAACAAGTGAGCCTTCTGGAAGATTATATAAAGCATTGGTTGAGTCTAAACTAGCTTCTTCTCAATGGGGATTTGCTCCTGGATTGAAAGAAGGTGGATTTATGTATTTAAATGCTGATGTTAGAAAAGAAAACGATTTGATGGCTGCTAAAGAAACGATGTTAGCGACATTAGATGCTATTGTATCAAGTCCTCCAACAGAAGAAGAAGTAGATAGAGCACGTTCTAGAATATTAAAAAACTGGAACTTAGGCTACAACAGTTCAGATAGAGTAGGTC
Source organism: Saprospiraceae bacterium (assembly GCA_013001975.1). Taxonomy (GTDB): domain Bacteria; phylum Bacteroidota; class Bacteroidia; order Chitinophagales; family Saprospiraceae; genus RFSX01. Next base: position 1,920 of record JABDKX010000199.1, read on the forward strand.
TTAGTATGAGTGAGTACATTGCTCAAGGAGATTGGAGATTGTACTTTTTGTATAGAGATAGAATTGAAGCAGTTAAAACGGATGATGTTGTCCGTGTCGCTAAAAAATACTTAGTGCCTTCAAACAGAACTATCGGTTTGTTTATTCCAGATGAAGATCCTATCAGAGCTGAAATTCCGGATGCACCAAATGTTAATGCATTGGTTGCAAACTATAAAGGAAAAGAAGAAGTTGCAGTAGGAGAGGAGTTTGATCCTTCTCCTGAAAATATTGATAGCAGAACTAAAACGGGAACATTCAAATCAGGTGCAGAATATGCATTGTTGAGTAAAGAAAATAGAGGAGATGCCGTAATGTTAACTATGAGAATGCGTTATGGAACACCTGAATCTCTCCTTTGGAAGGAGTCAGCTGGTAATTTTACGAGTATGATGATGGATAAAGGAACGACCTCAATGACGAGGCAAGAGATTCAAGACAAATTGGATCAAATGGAAGCAAGAGTAAATGTTTTTGGTGGGCAATCAGGAGCAACCTTAAGAATTCAAACTACGAATGAAAATTTAAGTGCTGCGATTGATTTAGCTTCAGATATGTTGAAGAACCCGAAATTTGATGAAGAGGAATTTGCCAAATTGAAGGAAGAAAGATTGGCAAGCATTGAGGAAAGTTTATCTGATCCTCAAGCTTTGGCTAGTGAAGCTTTTGGTAAAATGCTTAATCCTTATCCAAAAACAGATGTGAGATATCAAATTTCAATGGAAGATGAAATTGAGCAAATTAAAAATTTGACATTGGATGATGTGAAAGCTTTTTACGACGATTACTATGGTACTTCTGAAGCTACCATTTCCGTTGTTGGAGATTTTGATGAAGACAGCATCTTGGCAAAACTTGACAATCACTTTGGATCATGGGAATGTAAATCTGACTACGAAAGAATTTCAAACCCATATGTTATGGTGAAACCTGAAGAAGCAGAAATCAATACGCCTGATAAAGCAAACTCTATGTTTTTTGCAGGAATGCCTGTAAAAGTAAATGATACACATGATGACTATGCAGCTATGATGATTGGTAATTATATGCTAGGAGGAGGGTTTTTGAATTCAAGATTAGCAGTAAGAATCAGACAAGAAGAAGGATTAAGTTATGGTGTTGGTTCTTGGTTTAACGGTTCATCAGAGGATGATGGTGGCAACTTTGGTGCTTATGCAATTTCTGCTCCTGAAAATACCGCAAAAGTTCAAGCAGCATTCCAAGAAGAAATTTACAAAATGATTAATGATGGTTTTACAGAGGAAGAATTAGAAGCTGCAAAATCAGGTTGGTTACAATCTCAACAAGTTTCAAGATCTCAGGACAGATCTTTAACAGGAAGATTAAGTTCAAATCTGAGATTAGATAGAACAATGATGTGGAGTAAAGAATTAGAAGATAAAATTTCAACTTTATCAGTTGAAGATGTTAACAAGGCAATGAAAAAACATGTAGACCCTAAGAAAATGGTTTATGTGAGGGCAGGAGATTTTGAAAAAGTAAATAAAGAAAGTAAGCCTTAAGATAACCATTAAGTATCCTTATTTATTTAAGGAATATGCGATCAATTGAACTCGAAAGAGTTAATTTAATGATGAGACCTTTTCAACTGAAGAGGTCTCTTTTTTATGAACTGATTTTATATAGATGAATAGATTGTTCAGCCAAAGACATTAATTGTTCTTCGTAAATGAGTCCAGCTTGTCTGTTTAATACAACCCCATTTGGATCAATAAAGACTACAGTAGGGTAGCCAGTTACTTCATACAAACTGGCAAGCGTTGGACCTCCTCCTTTTTCTGCATCTACTTTAAAGTTGATGAAATGCTCATTAAAGAAATCTCCAACACTTTTCTTTTGGAAAACTTCTCTGTCCATAACTTTACAGGGACCACACCAGTCAGCGTAAAAATCAAGAAATATCAACTTATTTTCAGTCTTCGCTTTTTCTATTAAGTATGAAAGAGTAGCATTTTCAATAAACGAAATGCTATAATCTTTAGATATTGCAGGTTGAGGAATCTCAGCATTCGGATTTACAGTCTTGCATGAATAGAGAAAGAAAGCAATTAAACAGATATGAATATATTGGAGAAAATATCTCATGCATTAAACATTTATTTAATATGAACAATAATCATTCCACAGGTAGGGACATAATAAACGGAATAGCAGGTTAAGTTGATATGTAACGAAATACGCGTTGATATTAGTATTCCGCAAGAGGTCGAAGACCTTTGCAATGATGGGTCGCTATCTATAATTGCATCGATGAACAAAAGGATGCAGCGCGCAGGAGTAGCCCATATAAACAGGAAATCGATAAAACTCTAAAATAGGGTGGAGTCTGAAATTTTATCAAGTTTAAATCAAACAAAAACAACTTGCGTATTATTTAATGTGTTAAAACTCATCAAATAATTTTTGTTTGGTTAAGTTACATGGGAAATTTCATATAGTTCCGTATATAAAAGAATAATAACGCTTAAGTTTGAAAAAATAGATAAACTGAAACCATGCATAAAATGGCCTTAGTTATTTTAGTTAAATTCGATATAAAAAGCGTTAAAAACAATGGCATGTTTGAGCGCAGCGAGTTTGCGCTTGTTTAGCTTTTTCTATTGAATTTAGCGTTAAGAAATAAGTACAGCCTTGACTTCCGATAACTATCGGAATTGATTCGTTTTTTGTGTCAAGACAAAAATATGAATGCCCTCGCGGCGAGCGAAAAAAGATGTAATAAAAGAGTAAATTGAATGAACAAGAAATGCAACAACTATAGATTGATATGATCTTATTTCAGCTGTCGCTAAACACGAGACATATCTTTAACGTTGCCAAAGATTTAATTCAAAGCTAAGAGTGAAAATACTCCTTCCGACAATTATCGGAAAAGAAGGGTTTTAACCTCTCTTGGAATCCAAATCTAGTATTCCACACCCAAAGCATCAAGTGTTTGGAAGTCTATATTTCCTTGTGGCAGTTGATTTTCTTTTTGAAAACTGGTTAAAGCTGCCTTTGATTTAGCATCAAATTCTCCTGTTACGCCTTTTGGTCCAATTTTATACCCTAATTCAAGCAGCTTGCTTTGTATTTTTTTATAGAAGCGAGGATTCAAGTCTTTTGCACAAACAACTTGTCGCCATTCTGTCAGTCCTGCCTCTTGGGTTATAATTTTTTGAACTACCGTTGTTTTTTTGAACGATTTCTCAATTATTGTATCTATAACTACATAATAAGATTGCGTAATGGCATCTTCTTCAACTAAACACCAAACCAAACAATCATCTGGATTTTCTGATTTACAGTTTTTATCTGCCAATTTTTTTTCCCAGCGTTTACTTGCCGGAGAGATTTCTATATCTATTAAATTAACGTTCTGATTACTATAATCATCTCCAGTATATTCCAGTATATTGATTGAATTGATTTCATATTTTTCTGGGATAATACATTTCGCCAAACACCCTTGGCCTTTTGGCATGCCGGCTTCACTACTGTTTCGTACATTATTTTGATAATAACTACCGCAACTTGTAAAGACACAAAAAAATAAAATGAGTAATACTAATGAGTTTGTTCGTAATGCCATGTTCGTTTTGATTTTATTTGAATTTAAATAAAAGTATTTAATGAAGTGTCAAATCAATTTAGTTTAACGAAAATTTAAAGGTGAAAAAGTTATCTTGCGTCGCTAAGAAATAGAAAAATATTTATGCGATTAATTAAAAGATTGGTAATTATATTATTGATTTCATCATTTGCTTTAAATGCAAGTTTTGGTCAGGATGAACCTGTTTATAATTTCACTTGGAAAAAAGAAAAGTATGTTTTTGGAGCAAGTATTGGATTGATAGGCGCAGCTTACGTTATTGACCGAAGTCAAGAAACCATTACAGTTGGTGAGGTAAATGCTTTGGACAGACTTCAAATCAATAGTCTTGAGCGTCCTGCGATAGATAGATTCAATACGTCATCAGCAAAACTGAGCGATAGATATAGAGATGGTGTTTTTCTAGTACCATTGACTATTTTTTTGACAAGTAAAGGTCGGAACGAATGGCAGAATATAGCATCGCTTTATTTAGAAACACTTGCTGTCAATACTTCATTAACAACAATTGCTCAAGCAGTGGTTTCAAAAGAGAGACCATTTATTTATAATGAAAATCTTCCTATTGAAGAACGTACAGTCAGATCTGCAAGACGATCGTTTTATTCTGGTCATGTATCTCATGTTTCATCACTTTCATTTTTCACTGCCAAAGTACTAACGGACTTATATCCTAATGCAAAAAATAAATGGCTGACCTGGACAGCTGCCGCATCTTTGCCTGCCATAACAGCTTATTTGAGATATGATGCTGGAAAGCATTTTTTGTCAGATGTTCTAGTGGGCTATGGTGTTGGAGCAGTTGTAGGTATTTTAGTTCCTAAAATGCACAAAATTAAATCTGATAATTTGTCGATTTCTTTATTGCCTCAAAGTGATGGCATGTCTTTGGGAATGGGGTTAACTTTTTGAATTTGCTGAATAAAAAAAAGTCCCTAGTAAATAACTTACAAGGGACTTCAAACCAACTTAATTTATAATCTTAAATCTTAAATCTTAAATTTTTAATTAATCTCGACAAGCTTGTTTAGCTGCTTTTAATTCTTCACCACTGTTGATGACTTGAGTTGATCCATCTTCGAATTCAATTGTTAATGGATATACCAAGTGTGGTCTTTCATCAGAATCTCTATTTAATCGCTTCCATACTCTAAGTGCATTCTTCATAGCTCTAGGTGTTTGGAATTCTGCTACAGTTTCATTTGGAAATTCTACACTTATTGGATATACCAGTTTAAAGCATGCTTTGTGACCTCTTGGTCCATCAAAATTGCTTCTACATTCTTTGAGTAAATCTTTAATTTCACTCTTTGACTCGATAGAAACTGTTTCTCCATCCATCGTAATGACTTCGATAGGGTAGATAACTGAAGGTCTGCCATCAACATCTGGATTAGCTTCTTTCCATGCTTGGATTTGATCTTTTGCATCAACAAAAGAACTGACTTCGATTACTGAATCGTCTGGTAATGTAATTTCAACAGGGAAAACAACTTCCAAACATCCTTTTTTGCCTGCATTTAAACTTTTTTGCATTTCGTATGTCTCAACACTACCGTAGTTGTCTGCAACAACATCAGCATCTTCTTTTGTACAAGAGCTTACAAAAAACGTTAGTAATAAAAGGGCAAAAGCGTTTAATTTTAAAATATTTTTCAACATTGCATTTAATTTTAGTTTCACAATAAATTACATTAGCATAAGAAACTACTTTTAAAAATGTACTCATTTTTTTTAAAGATAATTCAAAAAAATTTATTCTGACCGGTAAAAATGATATAGAACTGTGGAATTCATTGCGCCAAGGCAACAGAAAGGCCTTTGAAATTATCTATAATAATGAAGTTGATGCGCTGCTTAATTATGGAAAAAAATTTACAAAAGACGAAAACTTGATTGAAGATGCCATCCATGATGTCTTTATTTATATATGGCAAAAAAAAGAGGGGTTGAATGAATTAACCCAAATTAGGCCTTACTTATTCGTTTCTTTAAGACATAAAATATTAAATGTTTCTAAAAAGCAGCAAAAAACGGAACATAAAGAAATAAATGATAGTTTTTTAGATAAAGAAGTTTCAGTCGAAGATCGCCTGATCGACGATGAATTTCAGGTTGAGCTGTCGACAAAAGTCAAAAAAAGCTTTGAAGTTTTAAGTAATCGACAAAAAGAGGCTATCTATTTGAGGTATCAAAGCAATATGGCTTATGAGGATATTTGCAAAGTCATGGATATAAGCTATCAATCGGTAAGAAACCTCATAAGTACAGGCGTAAAAAAGTTGCAAACACATTTAAAAGAAAAAAAATAGAATACTATGAGTACAAAATCATTTCAATTCTCTTTAGTAAGTACTATGAAGTATTATTTGGGTTTATTAATTGGCATAGTGATCATCTTAGGATGCAGCAAAACAGACATCGTTGAAACAGATGTCGAATTACAACCGTATTTTGACATTTTTGCTTCAGAAGGAGAGAAAAGAGGGTTTATAGTTGATTATGAAGCTGAAAGAATTGAAGGTCTGCTTCAAGATATATTAAGTTCAAGTGTACAAGGCCAATGTTTTAGAAATGAGTCAAAACCTAAAAAGGTTATAATTGATACAGAGTATTGGGCAAATGCTACAGATCTGGAACGTGAATTTATTATTTACCACGAACTGGGACATTGTTTCTTAAACAGAGACCACTTGGATTCTAGTGATAATAAAGGAAATTGTGTAAGCATAATGCACAGTAATCCGGGCGCCTGTAATTTTATCTTGACTCCTGATAACAGAGATGCTTACTTAGATGAATTATTTTTACAATAGTTTTAAATAAAAATGGGTTCTGACAATATAAATAACGTTTTAATTTATGCTGAGGATAAAAGTTTTATCCAATGGGTGCGATCCGATTTTTCTACAGATAATGAAAAATGGGAAGCATTAAAAAATGGAGACGAAACAAAAGCTGCTATCCACGAGGCCATTGATCTTGTGACTGCACTTTCGTTTGACAATGAAAAAATGAGTCAGCAAAGAAAGTCTAAATTATTCGATCGAATAGAATCATCGATTGACGCACCCAAAGTAAAAACATTGCCCAAAAGAAACACACGCAGACTGTTATCATTAATTGCAACTGCAGCTGTAGCACTTTTATTGGTTACAGTTTTTTGGCCTCGTAACAGTATTACAAATATCACGACCCAGTTTGCTGAAATCCAAAAATTTAACTTACCTGACGCTTCGGAGATAATTTTAAATGCAGGTAGTGAATTGTCATATGACAAGAAAAATTATAAAAATGAACGGTCTTTAGAATTAGATGGTGAGGCATTTTTCAATGTAGAAAAAGGACAAAAATTTACTGTTAACACGCCTAGTGGAAGTGTAGAAGTATTAGGAACCTCATTTAATGTCTATTCTAGAAATGAAACTTTCAAAGTAGTTTGTGAAACTGGAAAGGTATTGGTTTCTAATAAAGATTTTTCTTCAAGTGTAACGCTATTTCCTGGCGAATCATGCGCGCTTATTAATAATAAAATGGTAAAAGGGAAAAGAACTTTTAAAAGTGATGATTGGATTGATGGCATTTATCATTATGATGGGGTTAAGCTATCAGATGTTATCGAAGAGTTAGAAAGGCAATTTGATATAAAAATTATTACTGACCAAGTAGATACAGATGTTTTATACTCTGGATTTTTTAATAGAAAAAAGTTGCAGGAAGCTTTGGAAAGCGTTTTTTGGACGTTGAAAATAAAGTTTGAAATAGAAGATGATTCTAAGGTAGTTATTCATAATTAAATAAATAAACAACTTGAAGTTAACCTGTAAGGATATCGGTATTCTATTGATAACATGGCTTTGCATGTCTTCTTCAGTAAAATCCCAATCTTCAAAATCGTTTGTTGTTTCAGAACCTGCCCGGCTTATAGATGTTTTAAACGAACTATCAACAGATAATAATATTTTATTTGCGTATCCTACTTTACTGATCAATGAAATTGAAATTCCAAAATCAGAATTTAAGTACGAAGAAATTGACGACCTAATTCATCTTATTTTAAATGACTTTGATTTTGAAGTTTATAATGTAACTGATAGTCATTTTCTTATTCGAAAAGGTGTAGAAAAGATTGCTTCAAATCAAGTTATTACAGGATCAATAAAAGATGCTGAAACAGGCAGCCCACTTTCATTTGCTACTATTTATGTTCCAGATTATAGTTATGGTGTGTTCTCCGATGCGGAGGGAAATTTCACTTTAGAAATAGATAATAATAATTACGATAAATTTTTGGTGTCGTATTTGGGTTATAAGCAATTGTCAGTTGACGTGACAACTTTAATGAAAAATCCACACATTAGATTAAACCAAAATGCAAGCATCATTGAGGATGTCACCATTGAGTATTTAATTCCTCCCTATCTTATTTCTAAAGATGGAGAATCTGTCACATTAGGCAAACAAGTGATTTCTTCAAAAACGTCTGGTATTTTTGGAAATGATATATTGAGAAATATCCAATTACTATCAGGAGTAAGCGCAGTGTCCGATGACATGGCATCTTTAAGAATTCGAGGAAGTAATGCTGAAGGTTCAAAAATTATCTTGGATGGTATTCCACTGTATAATGTGAGTCATTATTATGGTATATTTTCTTCTATTAACGGTTCATTCATTCAGAAGGC
>JABDKX010000200.1 GCA_013001975.1 Saprospiraceae bacterium
CGCGGCGAGCGAAAAAAGATGTAATAAAATAGTAAATTGAATAAACATAAAATGCAACAACTATAGATAACAAAAGATATCAGATCATGCCAGCTGTCGCTAGGCACGCTCGATATCAAGACCGTTACATGCAAGTATTATTAAAATAAATTGATTATGAAAAAAATATTATTGATAGCTCTGCTAATATCACAAACACAAAAGCCAAAAGCACAAGAATATATAATTGAGTCTTTCCAAAGTGAATATGAAGAACTTGAAAACTATAATTCACTTCAATTGGAAACACTTGGTGATTGTTGTTATAATGAATATCAATTTGGGTTTGACTTCCCATACTTTGATAGAAGTTATACATCAATTGAAGGAGACGAGACAGCTATCTACTCATTTTTTGATAATATTTTTGCCGTAAGGTTACTAGGGTTTATTTATGACTGGGATTCAGTATCAAATCCAGCCAATATACAATCTGACATTAAGTATGTAAATACAACATTAAATAATAAAAAGGTACTTATCATTCAATACACTAAAATGAGATTAGCGTCAGATACGAGCATTGAAGAATATGATAGTAATATAAATTTCCAACATCGTTTTTGGGAGGATGGTACAATTGAAATTGTATTCGGAGACATGAATTTGGATAATTCCCCTAATTATATTCCAAATGATGGACTGTTTCTAATGGTAAATGGAGATTCTTTAGTCAATTTGGGTCCTGAATTGGGTTTGGTGGCACCCGAAGAAGAATTTTACATTGGTGGTGAAGGGCCATTTGACAATCTTGAACAAACAGATTTTTTGGGAAGATTACTAAAATTAGCTCCCAAAGGTTGGATAATTCGATTTACCAGAAAACTTACAAATAGTCTTGAACAATATCCTGAGAAAACCAAGAGAATCATTGCGATGCCCAATCCTGTGATTGACAATCTTCAGTTTGTTTATGATAAGCAAAACAAAATTCAATCATTGTCTATTTTTGATTGTTTTGGTTCAATGCTTTATCATTCTGACGAGAGATTAATAAATCGTATAGATGTTTCTCTTTTAAGTGAAGGAATATATTTTTGGCTTATTGAATGGCAAGATAGCAGTATATCATCAGGGAAATTTGTAAAGTGACCTGCATGTAACACTAGATACCACACCATAGCATTCGCTACGGGCGGGTATCAATCACCGTTGTGCGTCATATAAAACCGAACCAAAAATGAAGATTTTAATTTTAACATTATTGACCACTTTATCAGTTTCTTGCAATTCCCAAGAGAAAAAAGCGGGAACTTCCAAAATCAAAAATCCGACTGAACAAAAAAGTGCAGAACAAATCGGTCAATATGTTGTCAAAATTTTTCAAGACTCAAAGGGAAGTCTTTGGTTTGGAACTTTAGAAAAAGGTGTGGCAAAATATGACGGGAACCAATTAATTTACTTGACTACAAAAAATGGTTTGCCGAGTAATCGAATAACAAATATTATTGAAGACGAATTTGGAAATTTATGGTTTGGTACAGGTGCAGGGATTTCAAAATATGATGGAAAAGCATTCATTAATTATTCAGAAAAAGACGGACTTTGTAGCGATATGGTGAGCAATTTATTAATCGATAGCAAAGGAAACTTTTGGATTGGAACTTGGGGCGGAATTTGCAAATTTGACGGAACTCAATTTTATGAATTTTCAATCCCTTATCCCAAAATTGAAACTAAAATCAACCCTGACACAAAAGATTGGATAACCTCAATAGAAGAAGACACAAAAGGGAATATCTGGTTCGGAAGAGATGGTTACGGAGCAAGTAAATTTGACGGAAATTCGTTTGTTCATTTTACTACAAAAGAAGGATTAAACTCAAATAATGTTCAATCCATTACAGAAGATAAAGAAGGAAATATATGGATTGGAACAAGAGTGGCAGAAAAAGACAATGCTGACACAACCAAACGAAATGGAAATGGTGGATTGAATAAATTTGATGAAAATAAATTTATTCATTTCCCTGAAATCAATGGATTGAATAATAGTGATGTTTTCACAATTTATAATGACAATTCGAACGATTTGTGGATTAGTTCGACAAGCAACGGAGTTTTCAATTATAAGAATAATGAATTCGTAAATTATGAAGTTCCCACTTCTACAATGAGTTTTTTGAAAGACAAAAAAGGAAATATATGGTTAGGCTGTGCAGGTGGATTATACAAAATTGACAAAGACGGAAAAACTACAAACATAACGACAAATGGACCTTGGGAATAAAAAATACGAACGCACAACAATGTATATGCGATAATGCTCCCTATCGGTCGCACTCCGCATATACTAACCGTTACTGATCATTAAAAGATAAAAATGAAATTTAGGTTTCCAAATATTGATGTTTGTTTGAAGCACAACCTGAGTTATATATATCAAGGGTTGGAAGAATTCAACATCTTAGTATCAGAGAATGCGAAAAAGCTGGAAACATTTGTTAGGGATTCTTACTCAAAAGAATGGAAATTACGTTCAAGGAAGATGTACAAGGATTCAGTAATAGTGTCAGACGAATTATATGATGAAAAAGGGGACTTGGAATTTACTAATTGTTATGAACTAAGCGAGAATACCTTAACTGCAAGATTTGAGGACTCAAGAGTTGAATGGACTTTCAATAAAGAAGGTTGTTTAGAGAAAGAAATGAGGATTTATGAAAACGACGGAAACTCTTCTTGGGATTTCAGAATGGATGCTGAAAACACCTTAATAGGAATAAATAAGTACAAAATAGAAAAATTGAATAAATACACAATTAGTGTTTGTGACTCAGAATATGATCGCCACGAAATAAAGGAAATACTCTTTGATGAAGAGACAGGTGTAATTCAAACAACAGATTACGAAGACTTAATGTCAACAATATATTTAGATGAAAACGAAAGGGTGATAAGAAGGATTGATAAATATGGTCAAGAAACCATTACGAATTATGAGTCGGAGTATTCATCTAAAACTTATTCAAAAGATAAAGCGGGAAGTTTAAGCTTGGTATTCGAGTTTAACCAATTGTTTGAGGAGAATAAGATCATTAAATACAGGAAGTCGTATGGAGAAACTATAAGAGACGTTAAAGAAGTTACGTACCTCAAATGAAAAACGATCAGTAACAAGCGATGATCATGTCAGAGTGGCTATCGCCAACTCCGCCAGATATCGCCAATACGGTTATAGTGCATTTCCCGCCTTTTGGATTTGTTTTTCCAATTTGGCAGAGGTTGGGAGAAGATTCTACCTTAATTTGAATAATTGAAAAAGCTGATTGAAATCATGGCTATTCTCCCGTTGACTTTGGCATCGGATCGTTTATCAGTCATCGATAAAATTGGTA
>JABDKX010000209.1 GCA_013001975.1 Saprospiraceae bacterium
CGAAAATAAAATCAAGTATAACAAAATGCAGCATCAGGATTCGCAGGATTAGAGGATTGACAGGATTATGCCATTCCTTAAGTTAAATCAACAAGAAAATATGATGCAATGTTTTCAAAATAGAAAATCATCAAACTTGTAAATAAAAATCAAGAAAATCCTAAAATCCTATAAATCCTGATTCTGACAATGAATGCAGAATCAATATAACACGAAGAGATTATATTTGGGAAATAATTAAATTCAAAATGACACAAAAATTACCCGGCACCAAACGCTCAAACATAAAACTCGGAGACTTAGTTGAAATCGTCCAAAAACAACACCAAGCATCAGGTGAATTAACCGAAGGACTGGTCAAACGATTCCTTACCAAATCACCGCAACATCCACATGGGATAAAAGTGTTATTAGATACAGGAGAAGTGGGTCGGGTTAAATGGGTTGTTTTAGATTAAAGAATTCAGAATTATGAATTCAGAATTATGAATTAGAAATTAGGAATATACAAAATTAATTGTTCTCTGCAATTAACTTAGATGTAAAACTCACTTGACAATCACATCAACCATAATCTATTTGGCAAGAATGCAGGTAATTTGATTATCATGGATTCTATTAGTTAAACTTACTTGCATTATATAGAATCCCATCACATTAGTCTATAAAATATATGTTTTTGCCCAGCTTTTTGATATATTACCGGCATACAAGAAAACGAAATGATAGCCAAATTTTACCATATTTTCTTAATCTGTATATTTCTTGGACCTGGGACATTGTATTGTCAGGAAGGAGATAACCTCAGTACAACTTTAGAAGTTGAACATCGGACTTATACGACTAAAAAGATTGTAGATGCACCTAAAATTGATGCGCAGTTTGATGAAGCATGTTGGGATGAAGTAGAATGGCAATCAGACTTTATTGTCAACCAACCCAATAATGGAGATGTACCCAAAAGGCAAACTAAGTTTAAAATAATCTATGATGATAATCACCTCTACTTAGCATTTAAGTGTTTTCATGAGGATATATCCAAAATTGAAAGCCGATTAAGCAGGCGAGATAACTTTCCTGGAGATTGGATTGAAGTAAATATCGGCAGCTTTGGAGATAAAAACACGGCCTTCTCATTTACGTCTTCGGTTTCTGGTGTTAAAGGCGATGAGTTTATTACCAACAATGGTAATAATTGGGATGACAATTGGAATCCAATATGGTACCATCGCACAGCCATTGACAGTACGGGATGGACCTCAGAAGTTAAGATTCCTTTCAGTCAGTTAAGGTTTGGTAATCAGGAAGAACAAGAATGGGGTATTCAAATACAAAGACGGGATTTTGGTGCGGATGAAAGAAGCAGTTGGCAATGGATACCTCGAAATGCAAGTGGTTGGGTCAGCAATTTTGGTACTTTAAAAGGTATCAAAGGCATCAAACCCAAAAGGCAAATTGAAATACAACCTTACGTATTATCAAGTTTGAATACTTATGACGCCGATCCCAACAATCCTTTTGCAGATGGATCGGATACCGATTTTAATTTTGGTTTGGATGGTAAAGTGGGTATTACAAATGACATCACTTTGGACTTTACAATTAATCCAGATTTTGGACAAGTAGAAGCCGATCCCTCACAACTAAATTTGGATGGCTTTCAAATATTTTTCAGTGAACGAAGACCCTTTTTTATTGAAAATAATAACCTCTTTGATTTTCAGGTCACAGGATCAAGTGCAGGCGGAAATTATGATGCGGACAACTTATTTTACTCTCGTCGAATTGGCGCAAGTCCACAAGGTGGTGTCAGGGTTGTAGACGAAGCCTTTACCAACCGACCAAATTTTACATCGATCATCGGTTCTGCAAAAGTAAGTGGTAAAACAAAAACAGGTTGGTCAATCGGTGTGATGGAAAGCATTACTGCGGAAGAAAAAGTAACCATCGATGTAGGTGGCACCAGAACGGAAGAAGTTATTCAGCCATTGAGTAATAATTTTGTCAGCCGACTCTCGAAAGATTTTAATGATGGGGCGACGACATTCGGAGCAACCATGACTTTTGTCAATAGAAAATTGGGTGGCACAGGATTGGAAAATCAATTTCACAGCGATGCGTTGTCAGGTGGTATCAATCTGAGGCATACTTGGAAAGAAAGAGAATGGCAAATCAAAGGAAGCTTGATATTCAGCGAAGTGAAAGGGACAAGTGAAAAAATCACAAACACCCAACAATCATTTGGTCATTATTTTCAAAGGCCTGATGCGGAACACTTGTCCGTTGACACTACCCTAACCTCTTTGGGGGGTAATGGTGGTTCATTAATCTTAGCCAACTATTGGGGTGAAGACAACATCAGTGTTGAAACAGGCATGACCTGGCGATCCACAGGATTGGAACTCAACGATCTTGGATTTATGAATACCGCTGATGAAATCAATTACTTTCTTTGGTCAGCATATCGGATTCCTACGTCAAAAGGTATCTTCAGATCCTTCCAGTGGAATTACAACCATTGGTCAAGATGGACAGCTGGCGGTGAGCACCTATACCTTGCCGTTAACACAAATGCACATGCCAGCTTCACAAACTATTGGAACGTTAGCTTAGGCTTCAATTACGAATTTAAAGACATTTCTCAAAAAGCATTATTTGGTGGCCCTTTGCTTAGAAGAGCGCCAGGATTGTATAAGTTTATAAATGTCAACAGTGATTCAAGGAAGAAATTTACTTTTGGTTTTAATGTCGGTGGTTTCGATGCTGTTGGCAGTGACGCTGGATCAGTCATCGTCAAAAACATCAATTTTTGGACTTCTTACCAAATCAGCAATGCCTTTCAAATCAGCTTGAATCCAAGCTACTTCAGTCAACATAGAAAAATCCAAAATGTCGGTTTTCAAAGTTTAGCAACTGAACCAAGATACATAACCGGAACTCTAGATCAAAAGTCATTATCACTGTCGATAAGAGCCAGCTACAGCCTGACCCCTAACCTAACAGTCGAATACTGGGGACAGCCTTTTAATTCAATAGGCAACTATTCAGATTTCAAATATATCACCAACCCGGTCGCCAAAGAATTTACTGATCGATTCTATCAATACGGAGATGATGAAATCACCTATAACGCTGAGAGTGATCAATACTCAGTCATCGAAAGAGACAATGGTTACACCTATAATATCAACAATCCGGATTTCAACTTTTTGCAATGGCGATCTAATATGGTCGTGCGATGGGAATACAAACCGGGCTCTGAATTGTTTTTGGTATGGACACAATCTTCAACCAATTTGACCGATCCTTCCCAAGGCATTTTTACCTCTTTAAAAGATGATTTGTTTGCTGAAAATACGGATAATATTTTCTTGTTGAAGGCTACTTATCGGTTGTATTAACTAACGGGATATTAGCCTAAGTATGTTCGTTTAAATATGTTATATTATATTTTTATTTATTACTTTTTCTTAGTCAAAAAGTAATCAAAAGACAAGTCAAATTTATGACAGCGCTCTATGCCGCTCCCGCCACCCACTCAAATTTGACAGGCTCTGCTTCTTATTATTTCTCCTACTATTAAAATACTCTGTTAAAACTAATTATGAACGAACCGTGATATTGGCAAAAATATGAATGCCATCTCGTTCGTCACCAAAGGTTATGACCGACGGAGACGGCGAGCGCAAAAAGAAAAAAGAAAAGATTAAATAAACTATACTAAAAATGCAAAAACTATAAATAACATACTCTCAAAAAATCTACTTATCATCTAAAAATTAACTAGGTATAAATACCTGTTTTTTCAATTTTGATGTACCTCTTGATCTCATTTCTTTTTTATAATTAATCTAATGTTTATCTTCCGCTATCACCAGTTATAAGCATATAAGCATTGTTTTTAGGCGATTTTCAATACAGGGTAAAAATAATGGCTGTTTTGGGGTAACGCTTTGTGGGGATGGGATACTATGTATTATGAGGGTGTTGGGTAACGTTTGGGGTGTGGTTAATTTGGAGTGTTATGAGGTAAGTAAGAGGAATTGTTATTGATACATACATGTTGTAGCCAATTAGAAAAATGGAAATCATAGACTATTATAGAGAGATTCAACATGAAGCAAGCAAGGATGCTTATAAGGCAACCTGCCATTATCTAACATTAGATGAAAATGAAAATCCTCAACCCCATGGATCTGGAGTTTTCGTTGAGATAGACTCGGAAAAATTTCTATTCACAGCGGCGCATGTTACTGATGATATGGAAGATGACATTTATGTGGGAATCGGAGAAAATGAAGTTTTGAAACTTGGTGGGGAATTAACAAGAAATGAAGCTCCTGGGAATCGAGATGATGACAAAATTGACATAGCGATTATGAAGTTATCCGATGAAACAATTGAAAAACTTGGGGATCAATATGATTTTATCAAACAAGATGAACTCGGAATAAATCATGAGTTTAAGGAGCTTCCAATGTATCAGTCTGTTGGTTTCCCGGCCACAAAATCAAAGTTCAATAAGTTTAAAAATGAACTTAAAAGCCGACCCTTTTTATATACGACTATGCCTGCTAAATCTGAATTATATGAGAAGCTTGGGTGTCAGACTTATTCAAATATTATAGTTCATTATGACAAAAAGAATGTCAAAGATTATAGAACAGACCAAACCGTCACTGGACCAGACCCATTTGGAATTAGTGGTTCGGGACTGTGGCATACCCCTTCTCAAGTAAAAGCTAAAGGAGAAAAAATTGACAAGCTTCTCGTTGGTATAATGACCGAATGGCCAACAGAGAATAGAAAGTATTGGATAGGGACTAGAATTGACTTATTCACAGAGATAGTACGCCAGAAATACGGCCTTAACATACCCCAATCGAAAATTGTCAAGGTGAATATTTAATGTATGTCGAATAAGATTTCACAAATAACAAGGCGTAACATATTCGATTTCATTCAAGTTGAAGGATTTTGGTGGTCAGGCAGACTAGAAGAAGCTGATTTTCTATCTCGAATGTTTGACTTGGAAAAAATGGAATCATATGATTCAAGATTCCCTAATGCCGCTGGAGATATATGGCAACACAGAGTCAATAATCCCAATGATTGGGAAGATAATTGGATTTTTCATGATGAAAGATTCAATCTACTCAAATGTGATGATTCTATTTTTCTCAATTTCATTTGCGAAATGATTCACCCACTAGTAAGGAATCAATCTTCAGAAGTGAGCAAACTACTTCAAATATTCAATGACAACCTCAAAGAAGACAATTTCGAACTTGTGGAAAAAACAAGAATTTCAGGCAAACCAATTTTTATTGGAAGATTAAAAATAACAGGAAAGGAATCTCTTCAGAAGAAAACAAAGGATATAAAAAGAATTCTGAATGCAGAATATGTCTTACAACAAATCAACCTCATGGAGTCGTCGATTGAGAATTCTCCTCATATATCGATTGGATTGGCCAAAGAGTTAATTGAGACTTGTTGCAAGTCGATTTTCGATGAGAGAAATGAATCTTATGACAAAAAGTGGGATTTACCCAAATTAATGAAAGAGACTACCAAATTGTTGAAATTAACACCAGATGACATTCCAAATGAAGCCAAAGCCGCAAGTTCAATCAAACAGATATTAGGTAGTTTATCCTCGGTTGTTCAAGGCATTGGTGAAGTAAGAAATGAGTATGGAAGCGGGCATGGTAAGGATGGAAAATTTAAAGGACTTCAGCCTCGACATGCAAAGCTAGCAGTTGGTGCAGCTTCAACGCTTGCAATTTATTTATTGGAAACACATGAATTAAAAAAATAACTGGCTACAACAAAACCTATACGCAATGCCCTTCGGGACACTGAGCATAGCCAAGCCGTTAACATAATCAAAAATAAATATTTGAAAAAGATTGATAAATCAAAATTAGAAGAACTTGCGAACAAGCTTGTACTAAATCAAATCACTAATTCGATTGAGGATTATGATAACAAGTTGATAAAGAAAATTACGAATGATGATAAAAATAAACTTGTTAAACTAAAAAAGGAATGCAGGTATGTGCTATTAATTGGAGCAGGTGCTTCTCATTATACAACTAATAAAATTCCTTTAGCGAGACAAGCCTATGAAAAAATAAGAGAAAACATTCAACAAGGAGATAGTCTTACAACTAAGCTTATCGATGATGAGCTTTATAAAAATAGTTTAATATATAAGCTCAATAAAACTGATTTCGAATCGCAACTTTTTGCAATAAGTAAATACTTTCCACAAGAGGTTGAAAAAAACTTGGTTCAACTATTTAAAAAGAAATATGAAATTGGCCTATTCTATGAAATAGTAGGTCATCTGTTAAAGCATAGGTTTATAGATATTATAATAAATTACAATTTTGATGAAATATTAGATAATGTTATTTCTGAAGAAATAAAAAATGAAGATTTTAATATAATTTATTCAGACGGCCATTGTCCTGAAAACTACACAGAAGGTACAATTCACAAAAACAATAGGGGTCTTAAAACACCTATTTATATCAAACCACATGGTACTTCAAGCCATTCCAGTACAATGCGATTTACTAGAAAAGATTATTACAATATATCTCATCAAATCAATAAGTTTATTCAGACCTTATTTATTGGAGAGCACAATAAAGATGATTATAAATATGAACTCAATTTAATAATTGTCGGCTTCGGAATGAAAAGTTTTGAATTGAATGAAATTATAAAAAACACCTATGAAATAAAGAACAAAGGAAAAAAAAGAAAGCATCACACTAAAATAAATTCATACATTTTTGATTATTTGCAAAAAGACCAATATTTGGAATCAATCAATGATGAGGTAATTTATAATAAACTGAATCCAATTCATTTTCATTCTCCTAATCCTGATTCATTCGATATTGCTTTTCATGAATTATGGAAACTTATTCATTCGAAATACAAAGAAGAGTATAAACCAAAAGGTATTGAAAGGCACATTTTATTAAGTAGGATTTTTTCAGATAAAACAACATTTCTCAACTCCTACAATACAAAAAAACAATACTTCAAAGAAAGAACCTATTTTGAAATTACAGTTTTATATTTAGCCAGCGATGGATTATTGAATGCAGTACAACTTAGAAAAAGTAGGGTTTACAAATACTTTAAGTTGTACAAAAAAGCGAAAGGCAGAAAAAGGCTTTCCTCTTTCTTGAAAGATATGGGTATTTCTAAATACAAAGGATACGTTGCAGATACATTTATAATTGAAGATGCTCGAATAAATCAAACATATAATATTCTCTTTAAGCATTTCTATGAGAAATTACTTTTAAATATCCGTAATAAGATTGTGCAGGATAAAATAAGGAAGAACAAAAAAGAAATATTAAAAGATCTGTTTCCAAAAATAAAAAAGAACAATCTCTTAAATGTCAACTACGATAATTCTTATATGTATGATGTCAAGTTTGAACGGATAACAGCCAGAAATATAATTCGAAACGATACACATTGGGCTTATCTTTTTAGGCATATTTTTGAAAATAAAAACACATGGGATGCATTATACACCATTTCAGAAATGGGAAGATTTTTATTTAAACCTGAACAAGCTGAATTTATTGGAAAGAAACAAATTGAGATAATAGCCTCTTCATTTGATATTGAAGATCAAGAAAGAAAGATAAATTGGAAGCCATTTAGAAATAATTTAATTTCAAAGAAGCCCTTAAAACTACCTTGGTGGCTTCACAACCAACATTTGGTTTTATTCCTTAAAAAGTCAAAAAGTAAAAACGAAAATACACTAAAACATAATTTAGAATTAAAGTACGGTTTCTATTTCGATAGTCGACTTTTAAATAGAGATGTTTCTCCCTTGTTCATCGATGATCAAGATAATTTAAATAAAATGTTGAATATATTTACTTCCTATTGGGATAAAGCAAAACAGTTTAGTATTGATAAGAGGATAAAAAACGCGGAATCCTATAAGAGTCATAGAAAAAAGAGAAATGAGCTATTAAAACTTACAAAAGTGTCTTTAAATCTTTCAAAAAAGCAAAACCAATAATTATAGGCTAATCAAATTATAAATAAAAAAAACTAATCCCTCAGGTTTCAAAAGCTAAACTCAGTATTTTCTCAAATAACTCCTCCCCTGCTCTAAACATTTACGAGGTCCTAATTTTTCTTACTAAAAATACCACCACCACCTGAACTTCCATATTAATAGAACCAAAATTCCTTAAAAATCGAGTATTTCTACGCTAGAAATCGAACGGGTTAAGTTGCAAATTTGAGTGAACTACTCATTTAAAAATTAACAATATGATCACAATTATACCTAATCATGTTCCAGCCAAAGGATGGAAAGGTGGATTTATCGAGAAACACCCAGAATTACAATATAAAAATGGCGTTGCTGATTTAAGCACTTTAGACTTTAATGATAACTTGGATAAAGTTTGCAAGATTAAACGGCAACAACGTGTATTGTGGCCAGAATTTACATGGTTGACAATTAAAGACGATCCTTCATCTCGGTGTTTTCAAATGTTTGCACCGGACATCTCTAGAGCTGGCTATGATAATACAGGACAAAACTGGGCTGTAATCTGTCCACAGCAAGGTACTTACATAAAAGGTTTTGGTACAATAAACGTGGAGGTCACTGTTGCAAAACAACGCGGTTGGGTCAATGAAACAAATAAAAGTTTAGCTATCGATATGGTCGTTAAACCAAAAATATGGTTTAGTAAAGATGCAAATCAGTCCGCCTATGGAAAACTAATTTGGGGCGCCTTTGAGTTGATAAATAAACTTCACCATTTACCTATTAATAAAAATCAAGCGATTAATGTGCATACCCATCGTACTGAAAAGATGCCTCATGTCGAAGACCCTGAAGTCATTTTTGTAAGAGATAAGTTATATACGCCAAAATGCTTAGATCATTTGCCAGCATTTACATTACATAACAAAGAAGCTTGGAATTATGCAAATTTAGAAGTTGGTATTGGCGATATCGCAAAAACAGGAGACGCTTTTGTAGATGAGTTTAATCAACTTGTTATGGATCTTTTCAATGTTGGTTCTGGAAACCTGTTACAAAAAGGCAGTGAACTCACATGGAATGTTTGGGTAGATGCCCCAACAAAAGTTAACCAAACGGAATGGAGAAATCATGCTCAATTTTGGCGCCGATCAATTGATGTCGATCACGCCAGCCCAGATGGTAATGGTTCAAAAGTGAGATATGCCAATGGTGATGAGTTTTCTGTAGCAGAAGAATTAATAACGGAAGCTTTAGAGGCGATTTGGAAGTTTGTCAAAGATCATATCTGGGGTTAGTAGCAGTCATTTTTTCTTGACTTCTGAAATACTTAGTATCACTCAAAAAAACTGCACTAAATCAATAGTGCAGTTTTTCTATATTGTATTAATTAATTTTTACATCAATCTCCCCATACAGTTCAAATCCTCAAAACCTTGCGTTAGCATTTTTTAAATGACTCCTCCCCTGCTCTTAATCATTTACGTGGGTCGTAGTTTTTTCTTGTTAGGAATATCACAACTATGAATTAAATAATGGTTAATTTAGGGTAACACTTATTGAGGAGGGGACGCTATAAATTGGTTAGGTGACAGTTAAAGGTGAACAGATTCAAACAACAAATGCAAAAAAATCATAATCAAAAAAATAACTTTAAAAAACAGGATATTATGGCAGATGAAAAACAAGACTCAAATTGGCCATTACCAAAGTTTTATTTCAGGGTAGATTGGGGAAGTCAAACCAATTTAACTTTTCAAGAAATTTCTGGATTAGAGACAGAAACACAAAGTGTTGATTACAGAGCTGGCGACAGTTCTAAATTTTATCCAATTAAAATGCCTGGGTTAGTGAAGTTTGGAAATATAACCTTGAAAAAAGGTGTATTTACTAAAGAGAAAGAATTCTGGGAATGGCATAATAGAATTAAAATGAATACCATTAAACGACAAGTTGTTACTATAAAACTTTTGGATGAAAAAGATAATATCGTAAAGACTTGGTCT
>JABDKX010000218.1 GCA_013001975.1 Saprospiraceae bacterium
GAAAGAGAAGTGACTGTTTTACAAACTGGTCAAGCTGAGTATAACTGGCAGGTTCCAAATTTTACAAAACCGAAAAAAGAAGACTTGATCGTATACGAAGTGCTTATTCGAGATTTTGATGCCGATCGCAATTTTCAAGACCTCATCGATAAGATCGATTATTTCAGAAACTTAAAGATCAATGCTATTGAATTGATGCCTGTAATGGAATTTGAAGGCAATGAAAGTTGGGGATATAACACTTCGTTTCATATGGCCTTAGATAAATTTTATGGCACTGAAACCAAATTCAAAGAATTCATCGATCTCTGCCATCAAAATGGTATTGCGGTAATATTGGACCTTGCTTTAAATCATGCCTTTGGAAGAAGTCCAATGGTGCGTATGTGGATGCTTGACGATGATAATAATGGCTGGGGAGAACCGAGTTCAGAAAACCCATATTTCAATGAAAATGCTACCCATAGCTATGGCGTTGGAAGTGATTTCGATCATTCAAGCCTTCGTACACAAAATTATACCGAACGTGTTATCAAACATTGGATTGAGAATTTCAAGATTGATGGTTTTCGATGGGACTTAACAAAAGGATTTACACAAAACTGCACATCAGGCGATGAAGGCTGTACCAATGCCTATCAACAAGATCGTGTCGATATTTTAAAAGCTTATGCTGATTATTCATGGGGATTAGACGAAACGCATTATGTGATCTTCGAGCATTTAGGAGGTGACAGTGAAGAGCAACAATGGGCTAATTATAGGCTTGGTGATGCTGTTCCAAAAGGGATAATGATGTGGAGCGAAATGTGGAACGATTATAAAAATCTTGCAAATGGAAGTGCTAGTAATTTTGACGGCATGGGTCATTTGGCTCATGGATTTACAGAGAAACGTACTTTGGGTTATCCGGAAAGTCATGATAAAGATCGTATCATGTATGAAATGATCACCTTTGGTAATGGTGGATCAGGTTATACATTAAATACTGCCTTAACCCGAATGTCAGCCTTAGGTGCAGTAACAATTCCTATTCCAGGACCAAAAATGTTATGGCATTTCGCAGATTTGGGTATGGACAATTCAATATGGTTATGCAGTGATGGTGTCACCGTCAACTCTGATTATGACGGAAATAATGATGGCGACTGCAAATTAGATACAAAACCGCAACCTCAATGGACTGAAATGTGGTTGGATGATCCTAACAGAAATCAAATTTATAATGATTGGGCACGAATCAATTCCTTAAAAGTGAATGAGGATGTTTTTGAAGGAAATTATAGCATCAACTCTGGAACATTAACACCACGTATTTATATCTGGGATGATGCACTTCCAGCAAATATGCTAAAAAACGTGGTGATCTTGGCAAATTTTTCAAACACTTCTCAAGACATCGTACCAGATTTTCCTTATGACGGCCCATGGTATGATCTAATGGATGATACTGGAAGTACATCGATTTCTGTTTTGGATACTACTGATCCAATAACTATTGCTTCAGGAGGATTCAGAATCTATGGTAATGCCATTCCGGAAACCTTGTCTAATCCATCTTTAGAAGTCAACAATGGATTAAAAATATATCCTAACCCAGTAGAAAGCACCTTTTCTATTAATAAAACAATTGATGGATTACAGGTTTATGATATCACAGGGAAATTGATCAAATCTTTTGATGGTACATTTGAAAAAGGACATGATTTTGATATTTCCGAATTAACTCAAAGCATCTATTTCATTAAAATAAAAAATAGCTCAGGTGAGATTCAATCTGCTAAACTAATAAAGATCTGAGGTATATAAGGTATGATTAATAGTGATCTACCTAAGAAAAAAGGTCGTCAAATTTTTTTGATGGCCTTTTTTCATTTATAACAATAAAAAAAAGCTTCTCTTTTCTGAGAAGCTTTTAGTGCGGGCGGAGAGACTCGAACTCTCACACCTTGCGGCACTAGATCCTAAGTCTAGCGTATATTGCATCAAAGAAACGCAAAAATACTCATTTTCAATGATTTATATGTTTTTACATTTTCTTTAAAGTCATTTAATATCAGTTGATTTCAACATTTGTTGTACCTATGTTGTACCTAAAAAGCCCAATAAATTCGTATCTTTATCGAAAGTGTACAGCAAAAATTGAGCAAAAAACGCAATGTTGTACCTATGTTGTACCTGATTTGACTTTCGTACTAAAAACAGGTCAATTATGTCATCAAATGCAAAAATAGTTCTTCGTAAAAAACCGAACAGTAAAGGTCAATATCCATTAGCTATTCGAATTACAAAAAACCGTCGTTCCACTTATCAATATATTGGCCATTATATTGATATAGAGGAATGGGACGAGAAAAATCTTCGAGTAAAAAAATCAAATCCAAATGCCGATAGCCTAAACAAGTTATTATCACAACAACTTTCTAATGCCAATAAGGCGCTTATTGATTTACAGTCCGAGTATAAAGATGCCTCAGCAAACCAGATTAAAAAAGAAATTTATGCCTCAGGGAATTCCTCAACTTTCTTTGAACTGGCACAAGAGCATCTGGACGAACTGGAAGTTGCTGAAAAGTTAAACCGTCTATCCACGGACAGCGCATTGATTAGTTATATCGTAAAATATCACAAATCAAAGCAGTTATCGTTTCAAGAAATTGATGAGCGATTTCTTAAGAAATTGATGATATACCTCAAAGTTAAGCACGACCTTGCTGAAACTTCAATAATGAATATTCTTGTCCTAATCCGCTTATTGTTCAACAGAGCTATAAAGCTAAAAATAGTCAGCAGGGAATTGTATCCTTTTGGTGCTGACCAAATTAAAATCAAGTTTCCTGAGACTACAAAAATAGGGTTGAACATTATTGAAGTAAGAGCTATTGAAGCCTTAGATAATCTAACCCGTAATGAAATTCACACAAGAAATGTTTGGCTATTCAGCTTCAATTTTGCAGGAATGCGGGTTACAGATGTACTCTGGACAAAGTGGTCAGATATATACGACAATAGGCTTCATTACAGAATGAATAAAAACTCAAAACTACTGTCCTTAAAAATTCCAGATAAGGTTCTAAGAATTTTGGATTTCTACAGAGATGATAAAAGATACGCTACCGATTTTGTTTTTCCTGAATTGAAAAAGGCCAATCTTGAGGATGCCAAAGACATCTATAATAAAAGAAAAACGGCAACTAAGAAATTCAACGACAACTTAAAATCCATTGCCAAAAAAGCTAAAATAGACAAGAAGATAACAATGCATATCGC
>JABDKX010000146.1 GCA_013001975.1 Saprospiraceae bacterium
TCCGTTTTAATTAACCTCATCTTTTCAAAAACTATGCAAGGGATTATCGGTTTCGATCCCGGCATTTCTGTTTTTTGGATATGGCTTAATTTTACAGGATTTTTCTTTGCACTGATAATTGCTTATGTGGTAAGTTATCTCTTTCCATCCACTCAAAAAGATGAAGCGCAATTGCAAAGACCGAAATTTACACTATCAGATTTTCATAATAAAGAGAGTTATATTCTCTTCGGATTTTTTGTTTTCATTTTGGTGATATGTGCATACTTGCCAGAAATATTGTCGTAGGACAATACAAAAATCGTAGTGATAAGTGTGCAACTTCGATTATATATTGATTGTTAATGATGGTTGTTATGTTTTAAGGTATAATTTAAATATTTGAAGGATTTTATATCTACTTTATAAATCTGTAACGGCACTTATTATTACTTTCTTGGTCGCTATACACATTTCTCTTTCTCTATTGTCAATGTTATTTCAAATTTATTGATGCCTAAATCTTACGTTATCAGTAATGACTTCTAAATCTACCAAAAAACTAAGCTATACAACCAAAAAAAGAAAAAATCAACCGTCGCTGATATAAGAGAGCATATTTGCACCTCATTGATCATTAAACACTCAGGTCATAAAAAAAGATAGAGCCTGAAAAAAAACATCATATTATGCGACGAATATTACTTTTTTCTTTTTTGATATGTTTTAATTTATTCAGCACACTTCATGCTCAATTACCTATCCGTGGAATAGCCATTCTTGACTTAACAGAAGAAGAGGAAGAAAATGATTCAGTAAATGCTGAACTTTTTTCAGCTGAGCATATGGTTAAAGTAGCCGGAGTGCCTTATACAGTTACAAAAGACTTAGTTGAAGCTGTTGATTATTCTTTGATACTTCTTAGCTCAAAGTTGACTGAAAATAGATTGTCATTTGTAAATGCTAATATTATTGTTTCCTACGTAAATAATGGTGGGGTGCTTATCGTTCCAGCTGTAGAGGACGAATCTATATTTCCTTTGTTTGGAATATCTTCCTCAATTTCTGATAAGGGGCGATTTGCTATTGATTGGGATCAAAATATTGATACAAAGGAGATGGAATGGATTGATGAGCCAGAAGAATGGACGATTTCTCTAGGTCGACCTACCGATATAGAGACTATTAAAACTTATGGATATCAGACCACTACAGCTACAACTTATGCATCCTATGAAGATTCAAAAGCTGCTGTTACTAATAACAATTTTGGTCTAGGTCAAGCTTTCACTATTGGCGTTTCTTGGAAGGATGTCATTTTAAGAAATCAGATTAATCGTGACTTCCAAGCTCAACGAATTACGGCCAATGGCTTTGAACCAACTTCAGATGTATTTTCTCTTTTTATAAGAGGTGTATTTCAAGCGTATAATCAACATGCTGTTTATTTACATACAAGTCCTGTAAATTCCAAGTCTACACTAATTATTACTCATGATGTCGATAGTCAGACTGGAATGGATAGCTTAAGCATGTTTGTAGATTTTGAAAAAGACAATGAAATTGAAGCTACTTATAACATAACAACAAGATATTTTAATGATGCATTAATGGGCGCTTTTTACACTGATAGTGAAATATCAATGAATTATATAAAGCAAAATGGACAATCTTTTGGTTCCCATTCTGTAGGTCACTTTTTTGACTTTGCTGATGAGAATATTTTTCCATTAGGCACAATTGGAAATACTATGGAAAACTATCAACCGTATAACGATGGAAACATAACCGTTGGAGGCTCTGTATATGGCGAGTGTGAATTATCAAAAAACATATTAGAAACAGATTTAGATATACCAATTACATTCTTCAGGACTGGCCATCTTGTTTATCCAAAGTACCTTATTGATGTTTTAGAAGATTTAGGATACTTATACAATTCAAGTTCCACGGCTTCAGATGTACTGACTAGTTTTCCATATCAAAATGTTTTGGGTAGAAGCTTTAATGGAAAAGTATCAACTGTTTATGATATTCCAGTTTCCATATCTGATGTTTTTCATGAGGAGGACACCACTTTGGAAGAGTATGATGATTTAGTTGATCAATGGTTAGAAGTGACCTCGAAAAATATGAACAATGGCGCGCCTACTATTCTGCTTATTCATCCAAATAGAGGATTTAAAGTCAATGTTATGGCTGATTATTTTAATGCGGTGCCTACAGGTGTTACAACTATGGAGATAACGAAGTATGGTGATTTCTGGAAAGCAAGAGAATCTTATCAGTATAAATCTATCCTCGATGAAGATGAGTCAGTATTAACCATCCACTTATTGAGTGATATCAATGAAGACATAAGTTTTGTATGTGATAATGGACAGTTATTGAATGAAATTATAGTAATCGATAAAGACGGAAACCCACTTACATTTGAAACTGAAAACTGGTCTGACAAAGATCTCATTATCTATTACAACGAGAAGGTAACCCTTGTTGATAATATTTATAATAGTAAAGATGTAAGTATAAATGTATTTCCGAACCCTACTTCAAATGAGATTCGCATCAGATATAATAGCCCAATAGAGAATCATATTTCTGTAGACTTATTTGAAATGAATGGTAATCATGTGATGCATTTAATGGATTTGAATAAAGGAGACACAGCTTTAGAATTTTCTGTTAATATCGAAGATAAAAATATTCTACCGGGAAATTTCTTAATTTGTTTTAAGTCAAGCTCAAGCAAAATAATTGCAAGGAAATTGGTTGTTTATTGAATTTTATTAATTGGCAAAGCGGTGTTTATAGTGATATTATTTGTAAATAAAAGCGGAATATTTCTTATTTTAGAACCACAACCCCACACCTATGAAAAATTATACCTTTTTTCTAGCCTCAATATTTTTATGTTTACTCGTTCTCTCTTGCAACAATAAGAAAACTAACGAAACAGAATTAGAAGCCATTGAAACCGTAATTTCTGACCCTGTCTTTGTCCACTTATCTGATGTCCATCTCAATTCTTTTGCTGATACTTGTACGTATGGACAAGACACGGGACAAGACTTATGGAGTATTACAAAAAACAAATTAACAAGTGTACTCAGTACTGAACCAATACCTAAATTTGTTGTCTATACAGGAGATCTTCCTGCGCACTATTCATGTCAGGATCATGTCTGTTTTCTGAAACCAAACTCTCCAGAACGTGCTACGCACGTTCAAAATCTCAAAGTCATATTAGATGACATGCGATCATTAGTAGAGGATAACAACATTCCATTCTTTTATATGCCTGGAAACAATGATGCGATAGGTGGAGATTACTATTCATTTGCTGATGCCAAAGGCAATACACCATTGTCGCTTGTAGATACAACAGGTGTAACAGATTTATATCCTGCATTGAATACAGCTGCAAATTGCGGTAGTCCACCATGCATACAATCGTCACCACATCCTACGATGGGTTATTATTCAGTTCAAGCAATAACAGGTTTAAGAATCATTGCCATGAATTCGATTATACTAGGCAGAAAATATCATTCACTAGACGGTGTCAGTCAAGTAGATGCTGGTAATGCTCAGATGACTTGGATTGGCAATGAGTTGGAAGCGGCCAAACTTGTAGGTGATAAAGTTTTTCTTACGATGCACATTCCACCAGGCGAAGATGCCTATGGCGTGACTCATGGAGATCAAACCAACATGTGGGCACACCTGCCGAATCCAGGACCTGAATGGCAGGATCAATTTCTAACACTTTGTGAAAAATACCAATCCACCATAACGGGCATACTTTATGGCCACACACATATGGATGAACTACGAAGATTTTACACAGCTGATGGCAATAGCATTTCTGAAGTAGCCATTTCAGCACCCGGAATCACGCCACAACATTATAATAATCCAGGGTTTAAAATCGTGTCATTTGATGCGACCAGTTTTGAGTTGACTGATTTTACAACCCAGTACTCAACACCGCAAGCTGAGACATGGGGCAATAAGTCTTATCAGTTTTCTGAAATATTTGGTTGTGGTGAAGACGCTACTATTTATGATTGTTTGAGTTCACGATCATTAACTGAAGTAGCTGATTCAATGGACATCATTTATACCGTTATGAATGGCGATACAACTTATAATCCTAAGAGTGGGATTGATGTTCGATTTGGGCAGTAGGTTGGGGTAGATTTGATTATAAATATAATGTCTATTTACGTGGTATCTTATGTTGTTGGTAGTTTTTAAAGTTTTGACTTAACCCATTTTGTCATCAGATCTATCAATTCAGAAAAAGGTATTTCCCACATTTTATCAGGATTTAGGTTTTCGGCTTTCATATCTTTGTCAAAGTCATAGATAAATTCATTATACAAATCCCATATAATTGTATATGCTTTAGGTTTTTTTTGCGGCCTAA
This sequence comes from Saprospiraceae bacterium, assembly GCA_013001975.1. Taxonomy (GTDB): domain Bacteria; phylum Bacteroidota; class Bacteroidia; order Chitinophagales; family Saprospiraceae; genus RFSX01. Next base: position 4,412 of record JABDKX010000146.1, read on the forward strand.
TTTTATATATCCAATTTCTTACAACCTTTACAATTTGGATAGGATCATTCTCATGACTACTAATGTCTTGTCCAGAAATATCAGAAATAACTTCTTTATAACGATAAGGTTTTTCTTCCAATATCAGGCATCTTTTATTCTTTTTAGCATAAAATTTACACCCTAAGTCTAATCCAAGTTCGAAAGGCATATTAAATCTTGGTAGATCTTTCTTTGCCTTTGGAAGAATTCGAGATAAATCATGAATACTAAATTTAGATTCACTTATCAAATCTTGAATCTATTTTATTCTTATATCATCTCCATCTTTAGTCTCAGATAAAAAAGGTTTTAATTCACAAAATATAACTGTAAATAAAAGAGGTTTAAGTAAAGGGTAGTAGTCATTGTCGAAAGGACAATTTATAAAAACATTAGTATTAAATGCCATTATCTCGCAGCTCTAAACTTTCCATTTCTTCCATGAATGATAACAGCAGAAGCGTTACCTTCATCAACCCATTCTTTAGCAATTTCTATCGCTAATTTTTGCGTTGTTAATATTCTAGAAGCTTGTAAGTTTCCTTCTTTTCTTACTGCCCATCCATTTTGTCTAGGAGTAATATGAACTCTTCTAGAGTTAGTTTTAGCAGAGTTTATAAGTCTTTTTTGTACTTTTTTAGTTTTCGTTGTCATATTAAATATGAATTGTTATAAATATAACGCATAAAATTTAAATTTGATTCAAAAGACAGTTGTTTTTTGATTACCTACGGATATTATTTATACTGTGATGAATGGCGATACGACGTATAATCCTATGAGTGGGATTGATGTTCGATTTGGGCAGTAGGGGGGTTATTTATAATTACTCTGATAAAATTTAGGATGTTGTCTAAATTCAATAATCGAAGATCAACTGAAATCGAGAATAAAACGGCATTAGTTATTTTAGTTAAATTCAAGGAAATAAGCGTTAAAAACAAGAGCGTGTTTGAGCGTAGCGAGTTTGCTATTGTTTAGTTTATTTTCTTGAATTTAGCGTTAAGAATGACTGAATGATCTCGAAGAGTGAAGTATGACAATGCTTCAAATGAAGGAACCACGAAAGTGGAAAAGCCTTGACTTCCGATAACTATCGGAATTGATTCGTTTTTTGTGTCAAGACAAAAATATGAATGCCCTCGCGGCGAGCGAAAAAAGATGTAATAAAAGATTAAATATAATAAACTAAGAGTGCAAATACTATTGATAACATTTGATATAATCTCATGTCAGCTGTCGCTAGACACAAGCCATATCTTTAACGATATAACTTATAATCCTATGAGTGGAATTGATGTTTGGTTTGGGCAGTAGAGGGGGTAGAATAAAGCTTGTTATCGATATGCAAGGAAATTAACAATAACCCTTCTGACATCTTAACAAATGGTATGATCCATATTTTAATTCAAAGTTAATCTAACTTGTTTACCAAATCCTTCTTGAAAGATTCTCATAATTGTTGAGAGCCTAATATCAGAAGCATTGTTTTCAATTCTTGAGATATAGCTTTTAGTAGTTCCACATTTCTCAGCTAATTGTTCTTGAGTTAAACCATTTTTTGTTCTCAATTCTTGTAGCATTACACCAAGTTTAAATGCTTCGAATCCTGCTTCATATTCATCTCTTAATTTTGTACCTTTCTTTCCATACTCTTCATCTATGTGTTCGTCAAAAGACTTTAAGTTTTTATTCTTTTTCATTAAAATATTGTTTTTTGATACGTTCAGCTTTTTCTATTTCTTTTTTAGGCGTTTTTTGTGATTTCTTTCTAAAACCGTTTTCGAGAATAATTAGTTTACCTCCATCAAAGAAGCAAAATATTCTAAATGCGTTTGAGCTTAATTTTACTCTTATTTCCCAAATGTCATTTGTGCCTGAAAGTTTCTTGAAATATTCAATTGGCACAAATTGTTGATATTCTATGAGTTGAATCGTCCAATCTACTTTAGTTCTAGATTTCTTGTCCAGAGTCCTGTAGAAATCTTTAAAATAGTTTTTATACAATTGGACTGATCGAACCTTTTTACTCATTAAGACAAAGTTATCTAATTAGTGAACAAATGTCAAGTATTTATATTCAGCCTTATTTTATGTTGATAATTCACAAAAAAACTTGAGATACAATTTGCCTTATCTTAATCAGGAATATAAGTGCAGGATTTTTGAAAGAATTTACCGGTTACAACAGAAACCAAGTTTTTGTTTTCGATGAATGTTTGGGCAGTAGGGGGAAGAATATTTAAGCAAAACTAAATTCTATCTAAAATTTTATTAGCGACTTCCATTATTTTAGATTTTATTTCATTTTCTTCTAATTGTCGAGCACCAAAATCTATAATAACAACACTGGTTTCATTTTTAAATGCACAGTATCTGTAATAATTTCCAAGTTTGGCGAATATCATTGAATTGTTCACCTCTTCGATTTGTTTAGCTAGACTAAAAGCTTCTTTTAAATAGGCTTCTAAATTTATATTTGAATCCACTTCATTCGCATCTTTATAGAATACAAATTCGAATGTATAGTCATAGCCAGTAAGTTGATCCTCCCAACAATTATTTGAGCATAAAGTAACATTTGGTTCAAGTTCATCAAGTATTGGTGTACAAGTCGCGGAAGAAAAATTGTTGAAGATTTCCATTAATTCAGAAAGACTAATTAATTCACAAGCATCGCTTGCTGATTGTGAACTATTTTTTCCGCAGCTGCAGAATAGCAATATCAATAAAATGTATTTTAAATTTTTTAGTTTCATTCTTATTTATTTTTTCTTAGCAATAAATGCACTAATCAAAGCAACCACCATTCCAATTGGAAGCACTTCAAAATATGAAATTAAAACAACGAAAAAAGGATTCTTATACATTTCCTTGAAGCTTTCCATTTGAGTCGTGACAGTTTCAACATTTTCAGGTGCAGCGTTTCGTATCATATATTCAGAAAAAACTTCAGGTAAATCTGGAACAAAACAGTAATAATAAATCATCCCAATAATAACATAAACCGTAGAAGCCACAAAGCAAATTAATGCACCCGTTTTTAATGCTTTAAGAAAGCTGATCGACCCGTCAAGATGATTTTCTCTATAATTCCTAACACCAAAGTAAATGAGAGAAAACATCAAAACTATGGTCGCATATCCTATGACATCGTTTCCTTTATAATCAGGATTGGAATATACCATGCTGATGCTTATAATCGCATTGGCGATTAACATGATACCTATTATTGAACCAAAAATTAAAATTATTTTTTTCATAGCTTTTAGTTTAATGTTTATCCAAAGCTAAAGTATTGATCCGCAAATACAATCATACTTTGGTACCAAATACAAAAAATCAATATTATCATACCAAAGTATGAACCCATTTAAGCGTTAAGAAATAAGTACAGCCTTGACTTCCGATAACTATCGGAATTGATTCGTTTTTTGTGTCAAGACAAAAAAATGAATGAACGATCTCGTAGAGTGAAGTACGACAGTGCTTCAAGAGAATGAACTGCGAAAGCAGGTGGGCAGGCTCTGATTTTTTATCATGTTATCTTTAGATTGCTCATTATATAATCGAAGTTGCAAACCTCTTATAACGAGAGCGAAAAAAAGAAATAAAAAGGAAAGAAATGAATTAACTTAAAAGCCTAAAATAAAATGTAACTAAAGATATAACACTATAATCCTTCTTACCGTCGGATGACAGTGAATATCAAGATCATATAACCAACTCACGCCACAATTTCAATTTCCTTTGCTTTAGAAATGGCTTGAAATCGACTCTTGACATTCATCTTAGAATAGAGATTTGAAACATGCGTTTTTATAGTACTCAATGAAAGAAATAACTGCTTGGCAATATCAGCATTGCTGTGTCCTTGAACAATCAATTGTAATATTTCATATTCCCGATTTGTTAAATTCAGATGTTCCAACGCAGTCTGATTAAGTACAAATGCTTTTGGCTGATGAATAATAACTTCTTTCTCAACTATAACAGTTTGTGTTTTCGGTTTAATTAGTTGAGAAGCCACCCACACACCTAGAATCGTAAACACAACAGCTATCAATCCAACATAAATATCAATGGCGTTGTCAACAACTAGGAAATTCCATTTTA
>JABDKX010000022.1 GCA_013001975.1 Saprospiraceae bacterium
CACAAACGACTTCTTGTACTCCTGTACTAACAACAGAGTCAATTACAGATTCTTTCAGATCAACCCACTGATAATTATCATTCTTGATTTTAAATACTTGGTTTGGATTGTTTTTGAAATCAAAATAACTTTCATGCAGCGTAAGTTTTCCATCTGTATGAAATTCGCTTTCAATCTTTAATTTATTATTTTTTAAATAATACTTTTCGAAAGCAATATTTCCTGTTTGTGAAACCCTTTTATACGTGATTACGCCTTCAAAGTTATTTGGAGAATAAATTGAAACTACACCAAATAGTATAGATAGAAAAAAGGAAATTTTTACAACCATATAAAATCAAAATTTATTTTCAATTTAGTCATTTTTGTTAAGATTGTAAAAATGTAAAATTAGCTTTAAATCTTAGGTCCGATTTTCATATCGATATTACCCTTCTTAGCTTGGGTGATTTTAATGCCATCAATAGGAGGATTGAATTTCATATGACCGATGCCATTTGCATTGTACCCTTTTTCTAATAAATAAGATAATATTTCTTCTGCAAAGACTAACATTACCACAGCAGGATTTAAGGCTGCGGTAATGTTAATCATGTTTGATCTTGTATGAATTATCTAATTACATTATACAACAAAGTATCCTATCCTCCTAAATGATTTGCAATTTTAGCTTGATCATCAAGAAATTTTTGATCTGGCATTGGTAATTTATTAAGGAATGGAACGCTCACATTTTTTACAAATAACTCAAATTGAGAAGGTGGCAATTTTTTAGGAATAAACATCATAACTATAGAAACAATTATTCCAACTGCTGCGGCAATAGCACCAATAATAGGCACAGCTGCAGCAACTTCAACAAATATAGAGGCAATCGCTGATCCCACTTCAAGCATGAGAGAAAGTGCTGTTGAAATTTCCGATATAATATCAAGTGCAATTACCGAAGCATATTGACCTTCTTTAAAATCCTGTGCAATGCTAAAACCTGTAGCGACGACTGAAGCGCCAAGGGCAAATATTCCAATTACTTTAGCAGCAATCTCGCTAACAGCAGCTATATTTGTCCACTTGGCTGCACTTAATTCTGTACTTTCTAAATCACCCATAGCTTCCGCAATTGATCTTCCTGCTTTTACTAAGGATGGAGCTTCAAATTCTTCAAATCCTTCCTCAATTAAAATTTGATCAGAGAAGTGCAAAGTAGGTGCCTCTTCTAATCTCGTATTCAAATATCTTTGAGCTTTTATTATTTCAGAAAATTTGGAATCTGCTGAGGCTACCAATTTAGCTGATCTCCAAGAAGCAATATCGTTGAAAATCGAAGCGCCCATATTTAATGTTGTAGCAACAAGTGATACTCTTTGTGGATCAGTAAGTTTATCCCAATTAAAAAATGCTTGAATAAGCTGAGAAAAACCAAAAGCATAGGTGCCCATAGCAAGAATATTTCCCATAAACTTTCCAATTTTGACCGCTCTATCTTTCCCAACACTTTCGGCAGCATATCCTTTAGCCCAGTCATTTATTTTCTTGGCTAATGGTCCGTGTTTAAATTTACCTATGACGCTTGCAGCATTGCTTATAATCCCTTTCATTTCAGAAGCTAAATCGGCAATCTCCTTAGCACCAATAACTTTTCGTAACTCATCCAAGTCTTTTTTAGCCTCTGCTCGGACTTCAGTAGACCATGAGCTGGTTGGGTCAAGAATGGATGCAATATATTGCTTAAAATATTCAGTCATAAACTTTGTGTATTCCTCTTTTCCAGATAACTTTGATTTAACTCCAAAGTCTCCTAATCTTCTTTCAATAACCTTGCTATATAATGAAGTTGAATATGATATTAATTTATCGCCATTTTTAATTTGTCCCGTAGAATCTAATGCTTGCAAAATAGAACAGAGATGGGTGAGCCTTCTTTTGTTATCTAAGTCATTTGATAGTGCTAATATTTCAAGAGTAGGTGGGAAAGTCATGTAATCATACAAAGCTTTAGCCCATTTTTCACCTCCATCTGCTATATAGTCAGTTAAACCTGGTACATTTTCGGCATAGACATAATTTTGCAATTTTTCAGTAGCAATATTATATTGAGGATCCGCAGCAAAAGAAGATTCGTTTTTGCCTTTCCAGAAATAAGAAAGTTTATCTTCTAAATTAGGCACTGCATCATACTTGGGTTTAATTTTATCATCGGTGCTGGCAGAAAACGCTTGAGTAAGGTAACCAACAGCAAACTTATCTGTGAGAAAGCTAGACATTTTTGAATCATTGGCTATAGCTGCTATCTTTTCACTTAAATCTCCATTTTTACCGACAACTGGTTTCTTTTGTCCAAAGAATGAAAATGTCTGTTCATCTTTATTAGCAAGCGCAACCAGCATAAGTTCTTTTAACTTGCCAAACGTAGATCTCTGAACTAATTGTTGATCGGGTATATTCAAACCACCAGCTAGTACTGATACATCTAATATTTCTGTCATTGCTGTAAATGCGCCATTTTTGATATGATCAGAAGATGAAACACCAGATAAATCAAGATTGACTAATTGTGCAGGCTGGGTTTTCATTTTCTTGGTCAATTGTTTTTTGAAAGAAGAGACTGTAGTTGTTTCTATATATGAACCGACCAAATCTTTCTTTTCTCCTTTGTAATTATTGTTATCTTTCTCTTCATCATATTTAAAGATCTCACCTGAAAAATCCATGTAATTAGGAGAAAAATCAATTTCAGCTTCTATATAATCGCTTCCGCCAAATGAACAATAGGTTAGATCAAAAGAAATGCTTGCGTGTAGCATTCCGGTTTCCTTTATTTCAGAAAATATTACAGTTGAATTCTCTTTCAAATCTTCATTATTACTTGGATCATTTGGATCTTCCAGATAACCCATATAATGCAATGATCCATTACCATCAGGTTTAGAACCCATTTTTAGATTGAGCCATTTATCTTGACCTTTACCTATATCCATTTTATATACATTCATCGCTCCTAGCATAAATGATGCTGTCACTTTGCCTCTTTTAATATGACCACGACCGATTAATTTGTGTGAAAATAGTTTTATAGATCCCTCTTCTTTTTGACCGTCGACCTCTCTGCTCCATGATATAGTATCCGAATTAGATTGTGTATCAATCAAGTCTCCATTTATAAAGCAATGGCCATTTAAAATTCCAAATTGATTAATAGATTTGGTAATTGAATCATTACCCTCAATATGATGTAAATTGTAATTTGGAATTGCTAAATGTTTTACACCACTCGACATTGATTTTAATTTACCATGTTTGTCAGTATGAGGCGCATTGCTACTGATCTGTTTTGCATCTTTTAATGCATGCATAACAAATTTAAATGGACCTTTACCAATCGCCTTTTCAAATTGAGGTGCCATTTTTTCCAATTGTTTGAAAAATCTTTTTTGTTCTCTTTCTTCCATTTTAGTAGCTACATTAGCGGCAACATAAGTAGCCGTAATATTAGGATAGCCACTATGGCAACAATAGGCATTGGCATGGTTTGATTGATCACCTCTTAAATTTAGTGCATATGCTTTAACTGGTCCATGATAGTTAGTATGGTGAATATTTATTTGCTCAACAACAACCATTTCATACTCAACTTCAAGACCGTTTACTTTTTTCACTTTCCAAATGACATCTCCTACTTCCAACTGTGTGACACTAAGATGAGGATTGGTGTTCATAGACAAAGTTGGACTCATACTACACCAACCTTTTTGGCTCATTACTACGTGTTCTAATGACATAAATGGTTTGTCATCGTTAATACTATAAAATGCATCCACATTTTCGTTTAGCGTTAGTTCTCCAGAAAAAGCAGATTTTGAACCATTGGCTGAAAGCAATATGTCACCAGGTTGCAGATCTTCAATATTTTTGGAATTACCATTAGCTAGTAGCATTTTTGTGCCTTCGGCTAAACAACCACCATCTTTTGTATCGGTTTTTATTACGTTATCTGCCCAAGTGCCCGAAAAAAACCCATTTGGGCGGGCTGCCGATCCTATCCAATTCTGCGCGGCCATTCCATATTTTGTAGTTGTTTCTGTTCTGTGCGCCCAATTAGCAGCTGTATAATGTTTTACTATAGGAGGGTCAGCCTTTGCTATAGCAGCTTTTACGAGCGGATTTATTTGAGTAAAAAGTGGCATGTTCTGTCTAAAAGATGGTTTAGAAACATCCAGCCAGTTTTTGAATTCAAAATCTTTTATAACTTCCCATCTTTCATTTCCTACCCACACTTGATGAACTTTTCTATAGTTAGGTCCACTATTATCAATAATTTTTAGCATCATTAATAATAACTTAGCTGGTAGCATTGATTTTAAAGTATCACAATCCAATAAAAAAGCAGTTAAAAACTGATCAGAAGAGGCATTATCAGCAATGCTTTTAGCCAAAGTAGCTCTATCTGGCTCAAAGTTTCCTAATAAATTTGGCTGCAACAGATAATCTACTAATAAGTTTTGACCAACTGTGTTTGAATTCTTTAAAAACCAATTATCTATCAACGTATCAGTACCTCCTACAATGCATTTATTGAATCCGAAAAAAGTTGTTTTTGAAATTACATTTGCCACGTAAGTTATAGCAAGTGTTTGAAGTGCGGAGTTTATGGCTGCTTTATTTGTTTCTGCATATGGTTTTATAGGAAGGCTTGAGAAGAATGTTGTTCTAGTTAAATTGTGAGAAAATTTAATAGCATTTGAAAGATGTTCGTTGAAGTATGTAGATGGCAAAGAAGTCACTGTTTTAATTGTCTTCATAAAAGCATTAAAATCCATGGGTTTTGAGTTTAAATTGTAAAAAATAAATTAAGTATAATATTCCCAATATTAACCTTTATTTTACAATGAAATACAGGTATAAATACCTATTTTAACTAATCAGGCTATTAAATTAAACATGTAAATTGCTGACTAACGTATTAACTACATCCAATAATTTGATAATTAATTCAAAGAAGATGATTAGTGAATTTTCATAACATTCACAATCATAAAAAAATACAAGTTACATTTTAGGTCCGATTTTCATATCGATATTACCCTTCTTAGCTTGGGTGATTTTAATGCCATCAATAGGAGGATTGAATTTCATTTGACCAATGCCATTTGCATTGTACCCTTTTTCCAATAAGTAAGATAATATTTCTTCTGCAAAGACTAATGACTCAGGATGACCTAGCGCAGCTGTTATGTTAATTCCTTTTTTATGTTTGGCAAAATATTCATCTAGTTCAACTTTTAAGTCATCATCTACATGTCTTTGAGTTTCTTTTTTACTTTCTCCTGACTTGTTTTTTATATTTATATTTTTACTAACCCATTCCAAATGGTCTGCCTTCCAAGTTGAAAGTTTTTCTTTATCGCTCTCAAATTCATCAGCACATGATGTACATAAAAGAATACCGCTGTCAGAAGTTATTTGGATTACGCTTCCCGTTGAAATAATCTTATCACTTTCTAAGTGAGAAGGTGCGATTGTGAGCTTCCTGCAATCTTTATTAGAACAAATATAAGACGCAGCCTCTTTTATTGAGTCAACATCCTCTTTGGAGAAGTTGTCGGTATTATTTGTCATATCATTAATCGTATTGT
>JABDKX010000027.1 GCA_013001975.1 Saprospiraceae bacterium
CATCCAATAATAGGTTATTATCAATCCGTTATTGAACAATCTCAACAAGAAAACAAAGCTATTGAAAAAATGAGTTTGCCAGATTTTAATGTATCTGTTTTCCACTCATTTAATAGTTATAAAAATATAGAATTTTTCCCAGGAATCGAAGCTGGCATTGCCATTCCTTTTTCCAAAAAACATTACAAAGCGAGAAATACAGCCAATAGAATAGCGACTGAAATCCAAACTTTAAAAATGGAAGAAGCTTATTCAAATTTAAATTTTTTAAAATCAAACTTGATGAATAAAGAGAAGGAACTTTCAGATATGCTCGCATATTATGACAATACAATAAGTCTCACTCAAGAGCAATTTTCTGTAAATGCTGAAAAAGCTTACAAAGGAGGTGAAATAAACTATTTGGATTTTCTTCAAATTATTGGAAATGTTAATGAGAGTAAATTAAAGCGATTGGATTTAATTCATGAATACAATCAAACCATTATCTCATTAAACCATCTACAAAACTAAGATCATGACAAAATTTAATATAGCATTACTCACACTTATATTTGCAATGTCTGCTTGCAATGAATCTACAAACATTGTAAATGAATCAATTGCTGTTGAAAGTAGTAACATTATTGTCAGCAAAACTCAATTTGAAAGTTCTGGTTTTAAATTAGGAACTATTGAAAAAAAACAATTTGACAAAGCTATTTCATGTTATGGAGACATCTATCTTCCGAATAAAAATAAAACCATTGTAAGTTCTCTGATGAGCGGAACAGTTGGAAAATTTAACTTGATGGAAGGGCAAAAAGTCAAAAAGGGTCAAGTACTTTTCACTGTCAGCAACCCAGAATTGATTACCATGCAAGAAGCATTTTTAATACATAATTCTGAGTTATCGTATCTTGAAGAAGAAAGCAAAAGACTTCATAATCTTTATGAAGAAAATATTGTAACCAAGAAAGAAGTTTTAAGTGCAGATGCCGCTTTAAGAACAGCAAAGGCAAAATTCCAAGCTGTCAAGAAAAAACTTACACTTTATGGCATTAATACAAACAATATATCATCAGAAAATTTTGTAACGCGGCTTCCGATTTTAGCGCCTCAATCAGGAAATTTAAAAGAAATAAATGTTGTCAGAGGTGATTACCTTGATCAATCAACACCAGCTATGCTTATCGAAGCAACAACAAATTTATTTGCAGAATTTAATGTATTTGAAAAGGATGTTCCTTTCATAAAAAAAGGTCAAAAGATAATATTCACGTCACAAACTAACCCCGAAACAATGTATCATTCTGAAATTACCTTAATCAATCAATCCCTTGGAGAAAATGGTATGATATCTATTCTTTCTGAAGTTACAGATAAACAGACAACTGATTTACTACCAGGAATGAAGATCAAAGGAAATATAAAGATAGAAAGCATGATTTCCCATGCGTTACCCGAAGATGCATTTGTTAAAATTGGAGACAAATCTTTTATACTGAAATTGATATCTGAAAATGAAGAAAATTATTCATTTGAAAAAATAATGCTACCAACCGGTGAGCTTCAAGATAACTACCTACAAATCACAAAATTTGAAGAAAATTCAAACGAAAAATATTTAGTGAAAGGCGCTTATTTTTTAATCAATTAATAAACTTAAAAAATAAGATCAAGATCATCTCCTTAGGTAACTCAAGTCACATAAATGTAATCCAACATCTTTTACTTTTATAGTAAAATAAAACACTATGAAGAAAACGATCTATATGAGTGATTTGCATTTCGATCACAAGATTTGGGATAACCAATTGAAGTTTCAAAAAGAGGAATTGAATTTCTTTACTAGAAGATTAGAAGAAATTGTTAGCAGATGGACTGACAAAGATGTCTTAAAAAATATTGAGCATTTCCAAAATTCATTTATAAATCACAGTAATAAGATTGATGAATTGTCACACGATATCAATGTACACGAAGATCAATTGGTGGCCAGAACCAAAGAAAATCCTGTTGCAATCGATCATGTGCATTTCGATGATCATTCAGCACAGCGAGATCAAATAAATACCCAATGGAAATTATACAACGAGTTAAAAGATGAGTATTTCAATTTCCTAAGAAAAGTAATGTAATAATTAAATTAAAAATAAATAAAATGAAAACATTATATCTGTTTCTTCTACTCCCCTTCTTTATCTCTGGACAATCCGTTGTTTCAGTAGATGATGCACAAAAAATGATTGAAGATGGTACAATTATGGTCGATGTTAGAGAAAATGATGAAGTTGCAAAACTTGGCTATTTTGTTGATGGCATTTTACAAATTCCTTTATCACAATTATCCGAGCGCCATTCTGAAATCCCAAAAGAAAAATCTCTGATTATCGCTTGTAGAAGTGGTAATAGAAGCGCACAAGCCATTGAGGAGTTACAAGAATTTGGGTTTACCAATCTCATAAACTTAGAAGGTGGCATGAACGAATGGCAGGCAAAAGGATATCCCGTCATTGTAGATGGTGTCAAACCAAATGTGAAATCTTGTCACGGTACAAAAGGGGCATCTTGCTGTAAAAAAGGCGATGCCAAATCAGCATCTTGCTGTAGTGGAAATTCTAAAGGAAAACAATGCTCTAAAGATAAAACAGGAACCGGTTGCAAGAAAAAACATAGTTAATTCAGCTCTCTTCAATACAATAGATCGAAAAGCGATTACAAGTTTGGAATCGCTTTTCTCTTTTAAAATAAGTTGTAGGTAACCTGAGTTACACTTCACTTCTCTTATTGTTGTTAAGTTTGTAACGATAATGCACGAAAGAAATAGTAAGTTTTATGATAAATTGAATCGGAGGCATTTACTCCGATTTGTTTGGTTTTTTTGGGGTTATGCGGTAGGGATGTTATTTTTCATCCCTACCCGCTTTTTATCTATTAACTTTTAATTATTTTTAGTGCAAATTGGTGTGCATTTTACTATGGATGCCATTTATAAACAATGACTAATATTTAATAAAAATGAGTATTGTAGAAATTATTAGCCAACCTTGGCACTGGGCTGTATCTGGCGCAGGAATTGTATTTGTAATGTTTTTACTCCTATGGTTTGGAGGCAACTTTGGTGCTTCAGCTAACCTAAGGACGATGTGCGCTATAGGCGGTGCTGGTAAAAATGTATCTTTCTTTGATTATGACTGGAAGGCACAACTGTGGAACCTTGTATTTGTAGCTAGTGCGGCAGTCGGGGGTTACATTGCAGTTACATTTTTCTCAAGCCCTGAACCCGTTCAAATTGCTCAAGCGACACAAGATCACTTAGCAAGCATGGGCATACAAACACCACAAACGATCAGCGAAGGGCTAGGTTATGTACCAAGTGAAATCTTTGCAATTGAGAACTTCTTCTCTCTTCAAAATATAATTTTACTGGTTGTAGGTGGCTTTTTTGTTGGCTTTGGAACACGATATGCTGGTGGGTGTACATCTGGACATGCTATCAGTGGATTATCAAATTTACAACTCCCTTCTTTAATAGCCGTTATCGGTTTCTTTATTGGAGGATTAACTATGACATGGGTAATACTGCCTATTATATTAAGTCTTTAACCCATAAAAAAGTAGAAAATGAAAATATTAAAATATACAATTCCAGGCGTTCTATTTGGCATTATCATGACAAAATCAGAAGCCATCAGTTGGTTCAGAATTCAAGAAATGTTTCGATTTGAAAGTTTTCACATGTATGGCATTATAGGTGTTGCAGTTACGCTGGCTACATTGATGACATTTATAATAAAGAAAACAAATAAAAGAAATATTGAAGGCAAAGAAATCACATTTAGTCCTAAAAATAAAAGTGTTGCAAGATACATGATTGGTGGTATCATTTTTGGATTAGGTTGGGCGATGACAGGAGCTTGTCCAGGTCCACTATTTACTTTAGTTGGTCACGGCATTTTAACCATTTTAATCGTAATTGCCAGTGCAGTATTAGGGACTTATGTTTATGGTTTATTAAGAACAAAATTGCCCCACTAACGTTTTACACTTTTACCAACTGAAAAAAATTATGCAGACTACTAAAATTTACAAGACTACCATTGTATTTGTGTTATCCATTTTAATATCGTCTTTTTCGTTCGCCCAAGAAGATAATAAATGGTCAAAAATTTTAAAAGACTATAAAATTAAAGCTGGTGTTGGCTTTCAAGTCTGGAGCACATATACTGTTGATCAAGAAATATTTGACAGTGCTTTGGGTGACTACGTAAAAGTCGATAATCGATTAAATTTTGAATTACACAGATCAAGGTTTTCACTATCAGGTCAACCCTACCCTAACTTAAAATTTAATGCCACTGCTGCTTTTGACTTCGTCGGTAGAGATGCTTTGGCCGCAACTCAAGGCGGAAATAATAATGGGCCAAGAGGTGAATTTGGATTGTGGGGGTTTTATCTAAGGTGGCAACCAAATATAAATTCAGATCTGCTGCACATTACAGGTGGATTTATGCCTCCTCAAATTGGAAGAGAAAGTATTACAGC
>JABDKX010000028.1 GCA_013001975.1 Saprospiraceae bacterium
GATTCTAGTCTTTCCGCTTTCTTTTTTTCTCTTCGTTCCTTGAACATTTCGAACATTGCTCCAGGGAGCCAATACGTCGTAATAAAACCAATTAGGAATATCATTAACCAAAATCCAATAGTTAATATAGTCAAGAACGCCAAGAAGCCTAAATATTGATCGAATTCAAACATACATCAAAATTGTTAATAGAACATCGCAAAGATACATTACAATTTTTTATTTAAAAATAAATGAAGCATAATTATCAACAGTTATGTAAACAGGATAAAAGTAGCTGGTTTTATTTAACACCCTTAGTCATCCAGGTCCATAAATATCTCCAAAGAGTTGGATGATACCATAACTTACTCTCTTCAGTACCTTTTTTTGGATTGACATTGTCATTTATTATATCATTCAATGCCAGCTTCATCATCTTTATGCCTTCCGCTGTTTGAATCATTGGATAGGTTGCAAAGTTGTCCTTTTTTGTTACCTCAATAAATCCTTGATGCAAGATACCACCAGTATCTATCCCCGGGTCAACCAAATGGACAGTAACACCGCATTTTTCCTTGTCATCACTTGCCAAGGACCAATAGCCGCCGTGCACTCCTCTATACTTTGGTGTGATTCCAACATGCGTATTTACGAAAGTGGCGTTCACACCGTTCAAGATTTTCTTAAAGATCAATGAAGTGCCGTTGACTATAATAATATCTGGGTTTAAATCATTCAATGTTTTTAAGCACTCATCTGAATTTACCCATGGCACATTGATTATCAGATCTTCAGGTAGAGGTTCCTCAGAAATACCAAATTCAGCTTTTATTTCACTTATTCTTTTTTTTGATAATGCATTAAGGATTTTCAGATATCCTGCTTGAAAAAGTATCTGGCCAAATACCTGCCAATATCCAAGACGTTTCACGCGCCGCATAAGAAATTTTTTCATGCCTCCGGGTGGCGGACCTACTACTACAATATTTGATATCTCAAAATCATCTTTTATCCCATTATACATCCAACGCGAAGATGTTCCGCCTCCTACCAACATTATTATTTTCTTAGGCATATGAATTGTCCATTTGTGTTGCTAAATCTTTCATTGTAATACTAGTAAAACCAAAGGTTTTATTTAATTTCTTGTAATGTTTCAAGATGTCATTCAGGAACATGAAATTCTCTTCTTGATTCTGTCCAAAATTATGTGGATGCCACCAAAGGTGGTATACTTCGCCATTTCGCGCTGCAAAAGTCATGCTTTTAAGGATTCTTTTCCTTCGAATCCCTTCAAGAATCTTTAATCTCTTGGAATAAGGTCTCAAAAATCGACTTGCAGGAATGTCATATGGCTTTTTCTTTGCAATATCTTCAGTTCTATAACAGTGATGCCCCGCAACATTGATGTAAGCATTTAGCAATCTAAATCCTCTTTTCGCCAATGTCTTAATTCTTGAAGTTTTTTCATCTTTATGAAACCACACATGTTCATTTCCTCTAAATGAATTGATTCCATTTGACTCACATACCTTTAAATAATCATCATTAACCATATTACGAGGGAAAATTAAGCTTTTAAGATCTATATTCTTTGCGTTTGCAATTTTAACAGCTGCCTCCATATCACTTGCGAATTCATCAATTGACTGACCTTCAGAATTACAGTAATAATGAGAAAATGTATGTGAACCAATTTCTTGTTCAGGATATTCTTTAAGCAATTCAATTAAATCTGCTGCGTAATGATATTTATCCTCAACCTCAGATTCTTTTATCAAATTAAAATGCCCATTGTAAGGAGAAAGGTTATCATCTTTATAGTTTGGCTTGGACTCAGGACAATATTCAAGCAATTCTTGTTTGTTAGAGGCAAACAAAAAGCCAACAGTTGCAAATGTGGCTTTCACATCGTATTCTGTGAACAAGTCCAGCATTCTAGGCAAGATATCCCGCACTGCGATTATATTTTCTCCATAATCTTCTTTGGAAACTTTATCTCGCATTCCCCATAACAATTCGAAATCCAAAGAAATTACAAATTTCCCTTTGTCACTCATTATCAACTAGTTTTAATAGCAATTATTTATTAGGTTGGCTAAAATATAAAAATTGTGAATAAATTGATTTTATATTCGATACA
>JABDKX010000030.1 GCA_013001975.1 Saprospiraceae bacterium
AGAAGCCAGAATTAAAAAGTATTGCGATATGGGAAGATATGATACATTAACCACATCGAAATAACTATGAAAAATTTGTTTCACGGTACGGGAGTCGCTCTAATAACACCTTTCAAATCTGATCTCACCATTGACTTTGAAGCTTATCAGCGCATCATAGAATATGTAATTAGTGAAAATATCGACTTCTTAGTTCCTCTGGGATCAACCGGTGAAAGTGCTACATTAAACGAAGAAGAAGCAAGACAATGTTTAGATTTTGTTATTCATGTCAATAATGGCCGCAAACCAATATTAGCAGGCAACTTTGGTGGTAATAATACCTTGGAATTGGTAAAGAAAATCCAAGAATATAACTTTGCAGGTATTGATGGTATTCTTTCTTCTTCACCAGCTTACGTCAAACCAAATCAGGAAGGTATTTTTAGTCACTACATGGCCATCGCAGAGGTCTCCCCTGTTCCAATAATAATCTATAATGTTCCTGGTCGAACAAAATCAAATATCGAATGGTCAACAACAATAAGATTAGCAAACGCTTCTGATAAATTTATTGGTATTAAAGAAGCATCGGGAGATTTGATTCAAGCCACACGCATTATAAAAAACAAACCAGAAGGTTTTATTGTGACATCTGGAGATGACGAAGTAGCTATGCCAATGATTGCTGCTGGAGGTGACGGTGTTATATCCGTTATTGCTAATGCTTGCCCTGGATACTTTACAAAAATGTCAAAGTATTGCATCAATGGAGATTTAGAAAAGGCTCGTGATTGCAACTTTAAAACTTATGATTTGCACAAATGGCTTTACATTGAAGGAAATCCTGTTGGTATAAAATCAGCAATGGAAGTTTTGGGATTCTGTGAAAATCATGTTCGCCTGCCCTTACATACCATGTCAAAGGATAATTATGAATCACTAAAAAAGTGTGTCTTAGAAATTAAGAAAATAGCAGATGCCTAACTCTAGGTCCTTTTAATTATCGACCAAACTCACCGTACCAAGTTTCAATCGTTTTTTCTGCCATTTTATCCTGTGGCGTATAATCGTGAATTCTAAATTTTTTCCTGCGAGACTTATTAGGATACCACTTCCATTTAAATCCACCAGCCCAAAAGTCTTCATCACAAAAGCTTGTATACAAAGCTTCCAGAGCATTGGATTGTGCCAATTCATTTGAAGGCAACGATGTTCTTTTCTTTTCTAGTTCCCATGTTTTCCCAGCACAACCATCAACCGAAAGATATCCATATTCCGTAAATAGAATTTGCTTATCATATTTTCGGCATAGAGAGGACATTTTCTTTTTTATTGGCTTCCATTTCTTTGCCAACTCTTTGACACTTGGTGTTGCCGTTTCAGATAAAGGAAAATAGGCACTGACACCAATAACATCCAAATCATCCCAAAAAGGTACTGATTCAAATTCATCCCAATTGGCGCTGTAAGTCAAAAGTCCCGAATACAGATCCCTGATCTTAGCGATTAATGCTCTCCAGTAATTTTCTCTGGCTGATACAGCTTTTTTAAATTCCGTTCCAACACATAACATTTCAACACCTTGTGATTCCGCAATTTTGGCGAAAGTCAAAATGTAGTCTGTATAATCAGTTTCCCAACTTTCCCAATCTTTTTCATTATCAAATGACAAATCCCCTACCCACGAACCATGCATCCAAAGTTGTGGCTTAAGCATAACTTTTAATCCATTTTCCTTTGCTAACTTAATTGTTGAAGTCGCCCCTCTTGGCGTTTCGCCCCACCACTGATGGTCATTTCCAAAATACAATTTAGCTTCATTTTGTGGTGTGAAAGCATAAGGCACCACAGCAACCCATCCTACATTTATTTCTTTTAAAGGCAAAAATGGATTGTCAGAAAAAGAATCTCTTGGAGCAACCAAGGTCATACCGCCAATTTTCAATTGCGCTGACGACGTTAAGGACCAAAAACTAAGGAATAGTAAAATTGGAAGCAATCGCATATTCAATTATTGTGTTGCATTTTTTACAATATTAAAACATTGAATATAGCCAATTTATTACTTTAGAAATTTAAGACTTAGAATTAATTGAATTATTAAAAAACACAAGACATTTTAAAAATAAAACCCGCTTTAATAATGATATTAAAGCAGGCTTAAAAATCAACTTTTTATCGATTAGAAGAAAGTCACAGAAAAAGAAGCCGCATTAGGAGCAATGACCCAAGCTCTAAGCACTAGATTAAGTGGAAAACATTTAGTGACATGTCCGCCTACACCTACAGGAGGTATATGCACCCAAAAAGGAGTCGTTAATGAAACCCATGGACCAGTAAAAGGCAATGCACCTGCATGACCACAGATATCATTATTACTTAAGTTTAAAATACGTACGCAATCTTTACCTTGATCATAAAAAGAATAAAAATTACCATTTAGTGCACGGCTAATATCTGTTCTCACGATTAAAGCATAATTTTCATCAAAACTTTTCTCCAACACTTCAACTTGTACTTGTGTCAATTCAGAGATATTGATTTCATCTTCATTTGCTCCTTCCATTTCTACTTCTTTTACTTCAGTAGTAATGGGATTAAGATCTAAAGTAAAATTACTTTCATTGATTTCATTCAAATCACTTTCATCTTGAGTAGTGATTTTTAAGTTTACATAATGAGCTTTATCAGTATCATATACTTTTAAAACTTTCGAATATTCTTCTTTAACGGTCTCTAGAGAAATATCATCGCTTTGACAAGCAATAAAATTGAAAACTAAAATGGTTAACAGTGATTTAAATAATAAATGTTTCATACAATAATTTTTTGTGGCAAAAGCCAGATTAAGAAATATGAATACAATTTGAGTAAGATTTAACTCTGATATAAAAAATTGAAGTGAATGGATCGTTTTCATAAGTAGACAGGTGATTTTTTCGAGTAATTGGATACACATGAAATCATAATCAAATCCATACACACCATTCACTAACTAATTATGACCGTTCACATAATTGTTTAATAATCTAACACCTGTTTTTATATTTTTAATTTAAATGAAACCTGTATTAAGAATAATTATATGTTCGTTATTGCTGATTGTACATCAAACATCCCAAGCTAACGATGGTCAACTCAAGCTTGATTCCCTATTAAATGAATACAACTCCAATCCTGCTTTAATTCTTAATGATGATTTTTTTAATTCAATTAACACATTGTGTAAAAGAAAATTCACTTCTCAGTGCGAAGACTTTTATTGTGATGCAATCACATACGCAGAGAAGAAAGAAGTAAGTAAAAGTCAAATTTTTAGATTAAAATATATAACCTCATTGATTAATTCAGGTCAATACTCAATGGCTGAGCAACAAATTAAAATTAATAAAGAGGCGACTGTAGATTCAGATTTAGAAATATATTCTCAATCCTTAATCTTAGATGGGTGGCTTAAAAATTTAACTGGCAATTATTCAGGTGCTCTGAGAGAATATCTTAAAGCTTTAGAAATTAAAAAAAGTATAAAGGATAATAAAGGAATTCTAAATTCTTACAACAGATTAAGTTTACTGTTTAGAAATCAAGGCAATTATGAAACATCAAAGTACTTTGCAAAAAAAATACTTGAGATCGGTAGAAATTCAAATAGAAGCAGTTTAATATCATATGCCTCAACGCGATTAGCATTTTGCTATATCCTCCAAGATAGCTTGGCAAAAGCCGATTCAATATTCACAAAAGGACATATAAATGAAAACGAAAACGAAAATTTCGAATTACTCAAAGCAAATTGGTTTTTAGCAAATAACAATATAGTCAGAGCAGAATCAAATTTTATTAATTATAAAATAAAATCAGAAAAAGATAAAAGGTTTTTAAATGTTTATAGATTTCAATTACAACTTATCAGAAAATTCATAGAACTTAAAAATTATGAAAAAGCAAATTACTATTTTAATGATTTAGAAAAATATCCAATAAATGAATATTTAATTGAAAATTATGAAAAAGAAAAATTGCGCATAATACTTGAGTCCCAAAATCGAAACCCACAAATCGATCTAACCCAACAAAACTCACTCATTGCTTTATTTGACAGAAATATAAAAAATCAAAGACAAAACACTGTCAAACTAATGGAATTGCTCATGGAAAAGGAAGGTTATATAAATAAACTAAATGAAACAATTGCCGAAAATAAAATTAATAAGAAAACGATAAATGAACAATTCGCTGGATTCGTTATGCTTCTCATTTTTTCTGGACTCCTCTCAATGCTTTACTTAAAAAATAAAAGAGAGTCTTCAAAAAATGTTATTCTCATTGAAAAGATTAAGCAATCAAACGAAGTGCTTGAGAATAACATAAACGAAAAATCTTTTCTTCTAAAAGAAATTCACCACAGAGTAAAAAATAACTTGCAAACACTTTCTAGTCTGCTTAATTTACAAAGTCATCATATCTCAGATAAAACAAGTATCGAAGCCCTCCAATCCAGCATTAATCGTGTTCAATCAATTGCCCTTATACATCAGTACTTATATGAAAAAGATCATTTAGATGAAGTACCAGTCAAAAGATATATACCAAGCCTAATTAAAAATTTGATTGATTTCTTTGAATATGAAGACGCGCAAGTTCAAGTAACTTATGACTTAGATCCGATCCTTTTAAATATTGATATAATGAATTCGTTTGGTCTTCTAATCAATGAACTTATTATCAACAGTCTTAAATATGGTTTCAGTTTTAATAAAAAAGACAATGCGCTTTACGTCTCGCTAAAAAATATAAACGGACAACTCAAATTACAGATAAAAGACAACGGCAATGGGTTTGATAAAAATAATACGAAAGATAACTTTGGTATGTTTTTAGTCAAAACACTTACAGACAAACTTGAAGGTACCTTGGAAATTAATTCTGAAAATGGAACACATACTATCATTACGTTCAACAACATAAAATTTAACATAAATGGATAATATAAAAATAATCATTATAGAAGACGAAGCCATAATTGCTCAGGACTTGGCTTTAACTTTAACTAAAGAAGGCTACATTGTTAGTGCAATAGCAATGAGCTACAAGAAAGCCATAGAGGCCCTCAACAACAATCCTTTCGACATAGCATTAGTAGATATTAATTTAAATGCTGAAAAAACTGGAATCGAACTTGGAAGAATTATTCACAATCAATATAACAAACCATTCATTTACTTAACTTCTTATTCAGATAAGGAAACGATGAGAAGCGTTTTACCTACACATCCTTCAGGATATCTTATAAAACCAATTAAGAAAAATGATCTGCGTAATGCTCTGGAAATAGCTGTTTATAATTATCTAAAATACCATTCGAATCCTGTTGAAAACAGAGACACTAAAAATCACTTCTATATAAAAAATGGAAAAACATTTGTCAAAATTTTAAAATCTGACATACACTATGTAAAAGCATTTGACAACTATGCTTTTTTATACCAAAAAAATAATAAGATTCTTGTTACAGAAACTTTGAAATCAATAGAAAGTAAATTATCAGAATTTAATTTTAAAAGAGTACACAGATCCTACCTAGTCAATATAAACCAAATTGAAGGCATTGAGGATAAGTCAATTAGAATTGGAGATCAATTAATCCCCGTAAGCAGACAGAATCAAAGCTGGTTCTTCAGTTCGCTTAACGTATTGTAAAAATCCAAATTCCTAATTTCCTTTTAGTCGATCCCATAATGAGCTCATCATCTTCTTTTCATCTCCCGGTTCAGGACCGCCTTTTGCCTCTAACATCTTGTAATTACCCAATTCATCTTCATCAAGAACAAAACGAAAAACATAATCATTTTCACCATTTCCTGAACCTCTAAAAGTGCCATACCTCAAATCATTAAATTGCAACTGCCCATCTTCTCTTCTAATGATATTATAAAAGCCATGTGTAAACCACTTCAGCGTTTCAATGGTTTTGTCACCATTATCTTTTAATAATTCATGGTTCTTTTTAATTACTCGAAAATCAATAGGTGATTTATCAAATAAGCTATATTGACCTTGATAATAAACATCTTCGGTTTCAACCGTTGAACTCCATAGAATATTATTTAAAATTGTAGGACCAGAAATGATGCGCTCATAAGCAATGCCTTGTTCTTCTAGTTGGCTTTCAAATACATTATTGACATATGCCTTGTTCGCGATAGTAAACAACAAATAAGAACAACTCCCAACGATTCCTACCCAATTCCAAAATTTTCGCTTCTTACTCTTTCGATCGTAAAATGCAGCAATGATTAAGCAAATCAAAAACGGTAAAGTATACATTGGATCAGCAACAGAAATTGTACTGAAAGCAGCGCGATAATTTGTAAAGGGAGCAAATAATTGAGTGCCATACATTGTAAATGTATCTAACAACGCATGTGTAAAGATGGCTAGAAAAAACATCCACTGATAGGATTTTAATCCAGGCGGTTCAATTTTAATTTTTCCATGCCAACGCCAATTTGAGTATCTGTACGCAAGCCAACCAAATAAGAGACATCCGATAATGGCAAAAGTTATTGAATGTGATACGCCGCGATGAAACGCCAGCGCTTCAACTTCAGTCATAAATGGATTTGCAAAAACATCCAAGTCTGGGATAGTTCCGCCTATGCCACCGAGTATCATAGCTCTGTTCCCTATTTTCTTACCCAGAACAGCTTCTCCCACTGCAGCACCTAAAACAAATTGACTGATTGAATCCATACAGTTGTAAACTATATAGATTTATTAATGTTCAATGATTTTATAGCAAAAGAAGAAGCAATTTGCTCAGCTGACTTTTTATTGAAGTCTTCTGCAACAGATATTTCTTTACCATCAAGATAAACACCGATTTTAAATCTGTCACGCTTATCCTTTTTATATTTATTCAATAACTTGTAAGCCACATTGCGACCTTCCTTTTGACCCCACTCCAAAAGTTGACTTTTGTAATTATCATCACTCGTCTCTAATTCGTGGATATCAAGTAGTCGCATCAAAATTTTAGAAATAATATAATCTCTGGTTCTATCATAGCCGTATTCAATATAAAGGGCTCCAACCATTGCTTCAAATGCATTTCCTAACATTGAATAACTGAGCTTTCCTTGAGTATACTTGGTGAGGATGAGATCAATGCCCATTTTTTCAGCTACCTTATTGAGCGTTTTACGTTTGACTATTTTTGATCTCATTTTGGTTAAAAAACCTTCATCTCGATTTGGATATTTCTTATATAAATATTCCGCAACAATTGTAGATAAGACAGAATCTCCTAAATATTCCAGCCTTTCATTGTTATAAGTACGTATAGCGGTATCCGTATTATTCATTGACTTATGAAAAAAAGCCAATTTGAATAATTTTAGATTATCTGGTACAAAGCCTAATACAGACTTTAACTTTCTAGCCAGATCTCTTTCCCTAGAAATGTAATAATTGTAAAACCTCTTGATCACATCTTAAGTTACATCTTTTTAAAAATAACTGTTGAATTGT
Source organism: Saprospiraceae bacterium (assembly GCA_013001975.1). GTDB lineage: Bacteria > Bacteroidota > Bacteroidia > Chitinophagales > Saprospiraceae > RFSX01. The sequence continues at coordinate 7,513 of JABDKX010000030.1, forward strand.
GACCTCCAAAACCAAAAGTGTTGCTCAATGCAACTTTTACATCGCGTTTTTGAGCTTTATTGAATGTAAAGTTAATCTTTTCATCTAATTCTGGGTCGTCTGTAAAGTGATTAATTGTAGGTGGAACCATAGATTCGTTTATAGCCACAATACACGCAATCGCCTCAACAGCCCCTGCAGCACCTAATAAATGGCCTGTCATCGACTTAGTTGAACTTATATTTAAATCATAAATATGATCTCCGAAAACTTTTTTAATTGCCTTTGTTTCAGCAATATCTCCTAAAGGTGTTGATGTACCATGTACATTTATATAATCAACTTCTGAAGGTTGAATATTCGCATCATTTAATGCCATTTGCATGACTTCACTTGCACCCAATCCTTCAGGATGTGGCGCTGTCATATGATACGCATCAGCAGTAGCTCCAGCTCCAATAACTTCCGCATAAATCTTAGCTCCTCTGGCTTTTGCAAACTCGTATTCTTCCAATATTAATGCACCGCCGCCTTCGCCAAGTAAAAAGCCATCTCTGTCTTTATCGAATGGACGACTTGCAGTAAGTGGATCATCATTTCTTTCTGACAATGCTTTCATTGAAGAAAATCCTCCAATCCCTGCTTTGGTAATAGCAGCTTCCGATCCTCCTGTGATCATCACATCACATCTGCCTAACCTTATGGTATCAAATGCCGCAGAAATAGAGTGACTCGAAGAGGCACAAGCTGACATCGTTGTATAGTTAACACCTCTAAAGCCATACTTCATTGAAATGTGACCAGGCGCTATATCAGCAATCAGTTTAGGAATAAGAAACGGGCTATATCTTGGCGTTCCAGTGTTTAAAGTAGCATCTTCAATATCTTTTTCGATAGTTTCAAATCCACCTATTCCACTTCCCCAAATAACACCGGCTCTGTTTAATTTTATTTTTGAGATATCCAATCCGCTATCATTCATAGCTTCTTCAGCTACAATCATAGCAAATTGAGAGAATCTGTCTAATCTTCTCACATCCCTTCTATGAAATCTTTCCTCAGGAACATAATCTTTAACCTCAGCTGCAAAGCGGGTTTTAAATTTAGAAGCATCAAATCTGGTGATTGGATTAGCACCACTTTTTCCTTCTAATAATCCATTAACATATTCTTGATAAGTATTGCCTATCGGGGTGAAGGCACCAATACCAGTGACTACGACTCTTTTCATTGTGCGGTTTAAGTTTGGTGAAGGTAAGAAAGAAAAAAAATCCGCAAGTTTCCTTGCGGATCAAAGTTATTTCTTGAAAATTTTAATTTTTTGCGCTTTCAAGGTAGCTAACAGCCATTCCAACAGTTTGAATCTTTTCAGCTTCTTCATCAGGAATTGCAATATCAAATTCTTTTTCGAATTCCATAATTAATTCTACGGTATCCAAAGAATCTGCACCTAAATCATTAGTAAAGCTTGAGTCATTTGAAATTTCAGACTCATCAACACCTAGTTTATCAACGATAATTTGACGTACTTTCTCAGCAATGTTTGACATAATAATATAATTTTTTTGATTTCGTGCCGCAAATTAAACCAATTGTGCTGTATGCGCAAAGGTTTTCACAGCTAAATTAAGAATATAGATTAATATGATTACTACCAATTAAGTCAAACAGCCGATATTAATTATTGTAAATTTGACACTTAGTGCCAAAAAACATTTAAAAAACACCAAAAAACCAGCATATTGGAGCAATCATTGCAATAAACTTATATTAATTGTGTTCAGTTCCCACATTTTTGGGAATTTGGAAATTTGGGATTTATTTAACTAAAAGAAGAGGAAAGTGGGAAAATTGAAAATAAATAATAATCAAAAGACTAAAATAGTAGCAACCGTAGGGCCTGCAAGCAGCAGTAAAGAGAATCTATATAAGCTTATTGAAGCAGGTGTCGACATTTTTCGTCTTAATTTCTCTCATGGAAGCCATGAGGATCACTTAAAAGTAATTCGGAATATTACTGACATTCAAGAAACCTATGATGTTCCTATAGGTATTTTAGGAGATTTACAAGGGCCTAAGATTAGAGTTGGTCAAATTGAAAATGGCACCTTAGAACTTCTCAAAGGCGATATTCTAACTTTCGTCCCCGAAAAATGCATTGGCAACAGGGAACGCATCTACATGAGTTATGAAAACTTCTCAAATGATGTCGAGGTTGGAAATAAAATTTTAGTAGACGATGGCAAACTAGAATTGATCGTCACAGAAATAATTGGTAAAAAAGTTAAATTAAGAGTTGTTCACGGCACTCAAATCTCATCCAATAAAGGGGTTAATTTGCCTGACACTAAAATTTCTCAACCATCACTGACTGAAAAAGATAAGAAGGACCTTGCTTTTATGTTAACCCAACCAATTAATTGGATTGCCTTATCATTTGTAAGAAAAGCTTCCGATATAATTGAATTGAAGGAGATCATTGCTGAGGCCAGTCATTATGCAAAAGTTATCGCAAAAATCGAAAAACCTGAAGCGATTTCAAATATTAAGCAAATTGTAAATGCATCCGATGCCGTTATGGTAGCCAGGGGAGATTTAGGTGTGGAGGTCCCGATGGAAAAACTACCTGGATTACAAAAAGAAATTATCAGAAGATGTTTACAAAAATCAACGCCCGTAATTGTTGCAACTCAAATGATGGAAAGTATGATCATCGCACCTTCTCCAACAAGAGCAGAAATTACCGATGTGGCCAATGCTGTTTTGGATGGAGCAGATGCCGTTATGTTAAGCGGTGAAACATCAGTCGGAAAACATCCACCCCTCGTAGTTAAGGCGATGAATAAAATTATTGCTGAAGCTGAAAACCATTACGAACTTATAGGTAAGCGTCCTAAACCAAATAAAGATTCTGTCACCTATCATTCGGATACTATTTGTTTAACAGCTGCTAAAATTGCTGAAGACACCAAAGCTAAAGCTATTTTAGGAGTTACTGTTTCTGGATATACGGCATTTAGAGTATCTTCCTATCGTCCTAAAACAAATATTTACATCTTTTCATCCGTTAGGCCAATGTTAGGCACTATGAACCTTATTTGGGGTGTAAGAGCATACTTTTATGATAAATTTTCTTCAACAGATGAAACAATTGAAGACCTTTGTGAAATTTTAAAAGAAAAAGAATTGTTAAAAGAAGGAGATGTGGTCATCAATACAGCTTCTATGCCGTTACATAAACGATTTAGAACGAATACTTTAAAAATTACTTTGGTCGAATGACAAAACGAAACTTTGATAAAGCAGTTATTTTAAATTTAAATAAACAACTGATTATTGCTGGATTTATAGTGCTTTCTAGTTCATTTCTGAGTTTTAACAGCTTTGCTCAAGCCGGTATATATTCTGAATCAGATATCGAGTTTCAAGACCTTTTTATCCAAGCACAATTGGAAAAGCAAAAAGGCAACTATGACAAAGAAATAAAAATCCTCAAGCAAATAATTAAAAGAGATAAAAGTTGCCATGCTGGTTACTATGAATTATCACAAGCTTATGTAAAAACAGATGATCTTGTTTCTGCAGAAAAAAATGCGAAAAAAGCAATCCAATTTGATGACAACAATATTTGGTATAAAATTCTTTTGGCTGATATTTATGAAGCGAGTACGCAATACAAACAAGCTATTCCATTGCTAAAAAAATTACGCGTAACTGATGAATTAAATTTTGATTACGTCGATAGAATTGTAAATAATTACATGCAATTAGGAGATCATAAGAATGCAATTCTAACCTTACAGGAAATAGAAAATAAAAAAGGAATTACGCCAATTGTTTCGTTAAGAATGTTTGAAATATATGACAGTATCGGCAATGTTGAAAAGGCAGAACTGACGCTTGAAAAATTAGCAGAAAGATTTCCTAAAAAAATTCAAATATTAAGCAGACAAGCTCATTATCTGATGTCCTTAGAGAAAAACGAAAAAGCCGTTTCGATTCATAAAAAAATACTTGAACTCGATCCATCCAATGAATTTGCAACGCTGTCATTAAACAGACTCCAAAGTCGATCAGAAAGCTCCAGTGAATTAGCAGATTTGTCAAAAATTATTCGCAATGAAAACATATCACTTGATAACAAGATAAAAGAACTTATGCCTCATCTTTCTAGGATGAGCAGTGATGGTGAAGACAATAAAATGCTACAAGCCATAAGTAAAGATCTTATTGAGCTTTATCCTAATGAAGCCAAATCATATGCTGTAAGAGGTGATGTATTATTTTATAGCAGCGATTATGTAAATGCAGAAAAAGCCTATTCCAGAGCCATCGAACTGGATGACAGAAAATATTCGCTTTGGGATCAATGGATGATAAACTTATGGGAACTTGAATCATATAATAAGCTCGAAGAAGTTTCACTTGAAGCAATTGATTATTTTCCAAACCAAGTCAATCCACTGATTTTTAATTCAATAGCTTTGACAAAAAATAATGGAAAAGAAGAAGCAAAAGAAATGCTAGCTGAAGCTTCATTTATTTCTGGAGATAATATTAAATACAAAGACCAAATAATTGTAGTTTCTTGTTGGATTAATATCAACTTGATACCAACACAAGAAATTAAAAATGAAATAATAAAAGTTCAAGAAGACCGATTAACAACAGCCATTCATTTTGAGTTGCTTGGCGATATTTATCATCATCTTTCTGATGTGAGTAAAAGCAAATCTAATTGGCAAAAAGCAATTGAATACGGTGGTTCAAAAAATCGCCTTAATAAAAAAATAGGTGTTTAATCTTTGATTCCAAAATCAATACTATATCAGTTTTGTATCCTTGCCTTTATACTGTTTACTTCCTGTAAGGCAAAGAAGAAAATTATATATGATCAAGATGCCCCTTCAGTTGGGATAGACTCTATCTACCAACATATTTTTTCTCCTCCTATAATTAATCGCATTTCAGGTCGAGCAAAAATTAAAATCAAAAGTCCTTACGATAGCCAAAAAGCAGTCATGTTTTTAAGAACTATTAAAGACAGCATCGTTTGGACTTCATTTAAAAAATTAGGTGCTGAAGGCGCCAGAGCTTTAATTGATCAAGATTCGGTTTACATGCTCGATCGTATCCACAAAACTTATCAAATCGAATCTTTAGTCGAACTTCATAAAACGTATGGCTTGTCATCAGATTTAAACAGTATCCAAGCTTTAATTAATGGTCATATTCCTGCTATTGACACTTCCTTATTATGGAATACCAAAGAAGATGACAGTTTCTATCATTTTCGATCAATAAAAGACGATATTGTTTTTGATTTTAGTTACGACAAAATTTCCGGACATCTTATAAAAGGTCATTTCATAGATCGTTTTAATATAAATGGATATTGGGATTATGATGATTACAGAATTGTAGATAATATTGCAATTCCATTTTTTAGAAAATACACCATAGAGTTTGGCCCAGATAACTTTTTAAATGTAACTATAGAATTCACTGATCTTGAAATTAATAATGAAACTTCAATTCGATTTGAAATTCCTGCTCATTACAAAAGAATTTACTAGGATTTTTAATGCCTTGGTGATATTGATTGTATGCAACTTCATTTGTCATGCACAGAACCCAAATGAGAAATTTTTACAAATAGAAACACTCGAACAAGAATTATCAGATATAACCGATTATCAGAAACCTTCTAATCCAACTAAGGACAATTTAATTGCGTATATCAATAAACTGGAAATCGATATAGATAAAAGAGAACAAATAAAATCCGAATATATTAATCTTGAAAAATTAATTCTAAACACCTCTATTGATACAAATGAACTGACGAAAGATCCAAAAGACAATAACAAATTGAAGTCCGTTCGAGATAAAATGATTCAGGAAGTTTATTTAGATAAATTATCAGGTAATTCAAACCAATCATCTGACATTGCTATTAAAGAATTATATATCCTGCAGCTAAATCAACATTTAGATCTTGAAGGTAGTCATGAAAATGCAAGTCAAAGCAACCTTGATGCTCTTCACTCTGTTTGCATTGAAAAAATTGCTTTGCATGAAGACAAGATTGATGCTCTAAAATTTGAAATGGACCAATTGATGGAATCCATAAAAAATCTCAAATTAACAACACCAAATCAAAACAAATCTGCAAGCAACGCTTCAAATAAATCTTCAAATGCCAAATACAATTTAAGCGCAAAAAAATATATAACATCTTTAAATCAGCAAAATTTAAATTATCAACCTAACTTTGGAATAGATAACAAAACATTTGAAGATAGGAAAGGATTTATGAATTGGCCACTTGCTGATGGTCAACGTATAGCCAGATACCAAGAAGTTATTGGCAATGTCAGACTCAATGGTACTTTGATTGAATCCAATGATAACATAGTAAAAACTGTTGCACAAGGAATGGTTGGTTTTATTGGAAGCAATGCTGACGGATCCAAGTTTGTAATAATCAAGCACGACAAAGATTTTTACTCATTATATTCTAACTTAAAGGAAGTATACGTTATCCAAAATCAAACTTTGAAATACGAACAAAGTATAGGAATTGCTGATAAAGGCAAAAACGGTAAAAATATAATTCAATTTCAAATCTGGGATAAAAACCAAACTTTAAATCCATCTAGGTGGTTAAAAAATAAATAATATGAGCGATAGCTGGAAAGTAGGGAATCAAGGAAAAAAAGGACTTCGCAAAGAAATTGAGAAAGCTGTTATCGTTGGACTTGTCACCAAGGATCAAACTGAAGTAGAAGTCAATGAGTATTTAGATGAATTGGAATTCCTAGCCGCAACTGCTGGTGCGAAAACGATAAAAAAGTTTGTCCAAAAAGTCAAACATCCTGATGTTCGCACATTTGTTGGTAAAGGTAAATTAGAAGAAATTGAAATTTATGTTCAAGAAAATGATATCAACCTCGTCATTTTTGATGATGATTTAACTGGCAAACAAACGGGCATTCTAGAAGAGGCACTTAAAGTTAAAATCGTTGATCGAAGTTCATTAATATTAGACATTTTTGCCAGCCGAGCACAAACGGCGCAAGCTAAAACTCAAGTTGAATTAGCACAAATGCAATACTTGATGCCACGTCTGAGAGGTCTGTGGACTCACTTAGAAAGACAACGAGGTGGTATTGGAATGAGAGGTCCAGGTGAAATGGAAATAGAAACAGACAGACGTATTGTTAGGGATAAAATATCATTGCTCAAGAAGAAACTTGAAAAGATAGATCAGCAAAATAAAACACAACGAAAAAATAGAGGTGAACTGATTAGAGTTTCCTTAGTTGGATATACCAATGTGGGAAAATCTACATTGATGAATACTTTGTCTAAATCCAAAGTATTTGCCGAGAACAAATTGTTTGCAACGCTCGATACGACAGTAAGAAAAGTAGTTTGGGGAACCATGCCATTTTTATTATCTGATACGGTAGGATTTATCAGAAAGTTACCTCACCATTTAGTTGAAAGTTTTAAATCAACTTTAGATGAAGTTAGAGAAAGTGACATTCTTGTACATGTCATAGACTTTGGTCATCCTCAATACGAAGATCATATTAAAACCGTAAATAAAACTTTGAAAGATCTGGATGTCTTAGAAAAACCGACTCTAATGGTTTACAACAAATTGGATCTCTTCAGAAAAAATACATTTGACGAATTGTTGGATGAAGAAACGAAAGAAGACATTTTAAAAGAAGTCAAAGAAAGATTGCGAAATAATTACGAACATGATAATATTTTTATTTCAGCAATCAATAAAGAAAACATTGATGAGTTGAGAGAAAAACTCACTAAAATGATTATTGAACAATATGAAATCAGATATCCTTACCAAACTAAAACGTGGTAATCATATGTTGTTTTAATTATAGTCTGTTGCTTTTTCTATTCAGGTTCAAATCCTAAAATAATATTGAATTGACCATAGTTGTCATTACCTGGCAAACTAAGGTCTTTGTCAAAACCCCATCCGTAATCAAATCCAAGTAAACCAAACATTGGTAAGAAAACCCGCAGACCAAAACCAGCAGAGCGATTCATGTCAAATGGGTTGTAATCATCAAAACCAGACCAAATATTTCCACCTTGAACAAAACCGTGAACGTATATTGAAGAGTTAGGATTTAGAGATATTGGGTACCTCAACTCCATCGTTAATTTATCATAAAGCGCACCACCACCATCAATTCTATTTTCTGGCAAGTCACTTGTTTCATATCCACGCAAAGAAATGATATCCTTTCCTGTAATACCAACATTTTGATTTGACAGACCATCGCCACCTACTTCAAATCTTTCGAAAGGCGAAATACCCAGCGCATCATTATACGATCCTAAGAATCCAAATTTGATATTGGTCGCTAAAACAAACTTGTCAAATAAATTAAAGTACCACTCGCCTTTTAAATGCCACTTGTGGTATTCCAAAAATTCAAATTTGTTCGCATTTTCTTGCCTTCGCTCTTCTAATGCAGCTTCATAAGGTGCCGCAGGACCATTTCTTTCAATAAACCTATCTTGCACATCTTGTTTGTCATCTTCACTTAACACAAAAAAGTCATCATCTCTAAATATCGAATATGGCGGTGTCACTTGAATTGACAATGAAATTCTAGATCCTCGTCTTGGGAATATCGGATCAGCTACAGAACTTCTTGATATGGTACCTGTTAAGTGGAAGTTTTTAAAGTTACCATTTGTCACTGTCAAACCATCAACAAAAAATTGACCTCGTGTATAATTGTTCAGATTAATGGTTTCTAAAGTTAATGTTCCACTCAATGAGAAGAAATCATCAGGCCACTTTAATTGCGTTCCTAATCCTACAAATCCTCTGAATATTCTCAAAGATCCTAATCCAAAAGTTTCTTGATTAAATTCAGATAGTACCGAACCAACTGTGAAAGAAGTAGGTCTTTTTCCACCTAACCAAGGTTCTGTAAAAGAAGCATTAAAGGATCGGAAAAAACGACTATTCGATTGGGCTCTTAAAGATAATTTTTGCCCATCTCCTTGAGGAAGCGGACTCCATGTAGACTTATCCTTAATATTAGCCAAAGAGAAATTGTTAAATGTAATACCAAGGGTACCAATTAATCCACTTTGAGCGCCACCATAACCTGCTGATAATTCTAATTGATCAGAAGGACGTTCTTCAACTGTATAGTTTACATCAACAGTTCCATTTTGCTGATTAACGGGTGTTTGGATATCAGTAGCCTCAGGATTAAAATATCCCAGATTAGTCAATGACCTATTTGATCTTATGATATCTGAACGACTAAATTTATTTCCTGGCTTCGTTCTTAATTCTCGACGGATAACATGTTCGTGCGTTCTGTCATTCCCAAAAATGCCCACATTTGCTATTGTTGCTTGAGCACCTTCAAAAATTTGCATTTCCATGTCAATGGAATCACCTACAACTGCTACTTCAACTGGATCGACATTAAAGAATAAATAACCATCATCTAAGTAGTAAGAAGAAACATCTCTTCCGTCAATACTGAATGACAATCTTTTTTCTAATAATTCAGGATCATAAACATCACCTTTTTTGATACCCAATATAGCTGTTAATTGCTCTGAAGTATATTTGGAATTGCCTTTCCATTTTATATTTCTAAAAAAGTATCTGTTGCCTTCTTCAATGGTTAACTCCATATAAATGTCACCATTGAATGATCTGTAAAGAGAATCTTTTACGATAACAGCATCTCTATAACCACCTTTGTTATAATAAGCAATTAAGTTTTTCTTATCAGTCTCATAATCTTCCTTAACAAATTTTGATTTTTTAAGGAAAGTGCCTTTCTGCTTGGTATCTTTTAATTGCTTTCTAAGCTTCTTATCAGAATAAATTTTATTGCCTAGAATTATTATGTTGCCAATTTTAATGCGATTTCCTTTATCTACATTAAAAACCAATCTAACCGCATTATCCTTATTCTCATCTTTTAGCTCATCGATTGTAATATCTGCGTTTAGAAATCCTTTTTCAATATATAATTCTTTAAGTTTGGTTATCGTCAGATCTTTTAAATCTTCAGTAACAATTGATCCTTTTGTAAGTGTCGCATCAATGATATCGGTAAGCTCGTTGTGTTTGTTTTTCTTTTCACCTTTTATACTGTAGCGAGACAGTGTTGGACGTTCTATTAAGTATAATTTTAAAAAGATCAAATCGTCCTCGATTTTTTCTTGACTGATTTGAACATCTTCAAATAATCTTAAATCTAAAAGTGCTTTTAAGGCCTTAGGGATATCGTCACCTGGAATTGTAATTTCTTTTCCTTCTCTTAATCCAGCAATTGATTTGATTGCATTTCTATCTCTTGATGTGGCGCCTTCAATTTTTATACCTCCTATCGTGAAAGTTTGCTTTTTAGAATAATCATAAGTCGGAAGCAATGGCTTATCTTGACTGTAGGCAGTCGAGTGAAAAAGCACAGCAAATAAAATTATAGTTAGCCTTGAATATATTGTTAATCTTATCTTTGAATCCATCTAAAACTTTTAGTAGTCTCCCTCCTTATAACCATTGAGACTCAAAACGGAAAAATCCCTATAAATAAGTACTATTTGATAGTATTTTATAAAGGAATGCAAATCTAAACTCTTTATTGATTGTTTTTCAATGCTTTAACGATTCTTTAATCTAATTATTCAAGAATTTGTTGTTTTTAACCCTAAATAAACATGAAAAGTGATAATTGAAGACTTTCTAAAGTTGCTCTGAAATTTTTCCAAACCTTCTTTCACGCGATTGAAAGTCGACTAAGGCCTCGTAAAGGTGTTGTTTTCTAAATTCTGGCCAGAATATTTCAGTAAAATATAGCTCCGCATATGCTAATTGCCACAATAAAAAATTGCTAATGCGCTGTTCTCCAGATGTTCGGATCATCAGTTCAGGATCTGGAAGATTCTTGGTACTTAAATGAGATTCAAAATAAGATTCATCTATTTTGGAAGGTTCTATTGTATCAGCTTGAGATTCCTCTGTAATTTTCTTTACAGCGTTCAAAATTTCCCACCTTGAACTATAGTTCAAGGCTAATGTCAATGTCATTCTTGAATTTTGAGCTGTTTTCTTTATTCCTTCTAATAAAACATCCTGTGTTTTTGATGGTAACTTTGAAATATCACCAATTGCTTGAAGTTTTATTCCATTTTCATTGAGCGTTTTCAATTCATTTCGGACAGTTTGAACTAGCAAATGCATCAAAGCATTAACTTCCAGCTTTGGTCTGTTCCAGTTTTCTGTTGAAAATGCATATAGGGTCAAATATTCAATCCCAATTTCAGCAGCTGCTTCTGTTATTTCCCTGACAGCCTTAACACCATTTTGATGACCAAAAATTCTTGGTTTGCCATGCGCCTTTGCCCAGCGACCATTACCATCCATGATTACAGCCACATGTTTTGGTAACTTTTCAAGATCTATCTTGCTTTTTAATTCTGACATCCGTTAAAAATGGTGTTTTATCTAAAAGGGCAACAATGAATATTAAAAAAAGTTAAATTTATAAAAAGCTTACTTAATAAGTCATAATCATTAATTTTCATTCTTGATAATTCAAATAATAAAACTAACTAAATGAAATTTTCAACGTTTATTTTAGCGCTTCTTAGTCTTTCAATAATAATATCATGCAGTCCTGACCCTTGCTATACAAAAGAACAATTTCTTGATACTTATAACGAATTTGTAAAGGAAGTTGAAAATAAGAAAGAGGACATATCAGATGAGGAACAATTGGCTTACGAAAAAAGATTTGAGAGTATTGTCGAATCTTGTTATAAAAAATACAGATCTTCTTTGACTTTAAAAGAAAGACAAGATTTTTGGAAATCTGCTGTCAAGTATTACATTGCAAAAGAAGGTGAAGATCTGACACTATCGATTTCAACAAAAGATGATCCTTTTCAAGAATATGTGAAAGAAGAAATCAAGGACGTTATTAAAGATTCAAGTACAACCATTTTAGGTAAATTGGAAAATATGTTGAGCGACAGTCTGCCCAATGTTATTGACAAACTTGTTGAAGGGTTTGAAGAATTTGGAGAAGACTTGAAGGATGTTTTAGAAGAAAAAAAATAAATTTTCATTCGATCTAGGCAACAATAGTAATTGGGTTTGTATCTTTTCATTGGTTCTTTTATTTAAACCAAAAAGATTTGAGCACAAACACTATAAATATTAATATTCTGCTGACTTTTTTAGCTTTCGCTTCATCCTTTCTTATTGTTTTTATTTCAATCCCTTTTCTTTTAAAAACGATTCGAAATGCTTTTGCTTATGAAAACGAAGGTGGCAATGCTTTAATATTTAATAAAGTACCATCATTGGGTGGCATTGTGGTTATCTTCAGCACAATTCTATCATTGGCTTTTTGGGTACCCTTTGATTTTCCACAAAATTATAAATATGCCTTTGGTGGTTTTTTAATGCTTTTTTTCTTAGGCATAAGAGATGACTTTAAACCAGTCAGTCCCTTCATAAAATTTATATTTCAAATTTTAATAGCTGGCATCATAGTCGTACTTGCTGATATCAGAATAACAAATGGAAACAGCTTATTTGGTTTACAAGAATTATCAAATGCCCATAGCCTTGGCCTCAGTATATTTATAATTGTATTCATTATTAATGCTTTCAATTTTATCGACGGTATAAATGCGCTACTAGGATCTTTAACTATCCTTATAAATGTTACACTTGGAACTTGGTTTATAATTACAGGATTAGCCTCTTTTGGCATTCTGGCCTTCGCATTATCTGGTGCTTGTTTTGCATTTTTATATTACAACATAACCCCTTCCAAAATTTTTATGGGTGATGCAGGGGCATTAGCCATTGGTACTTTGGTTGCTATTTTAAGCATAAGTTTTCTAGAACACAATCTGATTATTTCTGATTCATTGCTTTATTTTCAAAGTGCCCCAGCTGTATTACTAAGCATTTTAATAATACCAATTTTTGATGCTATCAGAGTTTTGGTAATTAGGATAATTCAACTAAGGTCTCCATTTCAGAAAGACAGAATGCACATTCACCACTTGATGTTAGAAAAAGGTTTTACTCATATGCAAAGTACTGGCATATTAATCATTGTTAATCTTATTTTTATTTTATTTACAATTACATTTCAGCAGCTAGGTAATTTAAACCTGTTTCTAATCCTATTGCTATTTTCTATACTTTTAACGTTCGTATTAACACGTAAAAAAATGCAAATATCAAGTAAAATTCATATCCACAAATCTATTTAAATGGCAGCTATTTACGTTTTTATTGGTGGAGGATTAGGTGCGCTTTCCAGATTTGGCATTTCAAAAATTATTGATAATTACGCCTTTCCTTACGCTACGTTGATCGCCAATATTATAAGCTGCATAATCCTAGGTTATTTAATGGGCGCAGTATTACAAAAAAGTCTTGATCAAAAGCTACAACTGCTTTTAATGACAGGATTCTGCGGTGGCTTTAGTACTTTTTCGACTTATTCTGCTGAAAGCTTCAGACTACTCCAAAACAATCAATATGGTGCCGCTTTCATTTATATTTTTGGAAGCATTTTGATCTGCTTAATATGTATCTGGGCAGGTATCAAACTTTACCAATAATTTGGCAATATTCAACTTACAACAAGTTATATTTTAATTTTTATATGTATTACTTGATTTTTAATCTAATTTTTCGTAGTTTAACCCTACGGGCAAATCAAAAACTTATACTATGCTAAATGAAGAAGTAAGAAAAATCATGACTATCGATCCTGTAGTCGTAACTCCAGATACCAAAATATCTGAAGTCAGTGAAATTATGACAGCAAAGCGTGTTCAACAAATTCCTGTTGTAGAAAATGGAAAATTAATTGGATTAGCTACATCGTACGATTTGTGGAAAAAAACAATTCAGGATCGTGAAGACAGCAGACCTATTAAGGATATTATGACAACCAATATCATTAAAATTGCGCCTAAAGATAAAGTAGGCACGGCTGCAGAGCTATTTATGGACAAAAGATTTAAAACTTTACCAGTTGTAAATCTTGACAACACGCTTAAAGGTGTAGTTACTGCTTTTGATGTGATAAAACACGTTATGACAAGGGAGTATCAGCCTGAAAAAACACTCTATCCAGAAGTTTTTTCTTAAAATAAATTAACCCCTGATTATAAAAACAGGCACTAGGAGTTTTAAAATTTTCCTAGTGCTTTTTTTATGCTTTATCAATTATAATATCTAACTCGACTTCTCCTAACATATCGATTTTTTCTCCTTTTACTCCCCCACTTGTTAAAAGTACTTCCGCCAAGACTTCAGTTTTAATATAAGCACCATAATCGTTTACCGCCTTTTGAATAATCTCATGATCTTCTAAGGTGATATTGATTTTATCGGTCACTTCAAATCCTTTATCTCTTCTTATACCTTGAATATGTTTGACCAACTCTCTGGCCGTTCCTTCAGCAATCAATTCATCATTCAAGTTAATATCTAAAGCAACAGTAATGTCACCATCTTGAGCAACCTGCCAACCAGGAATTTCTTCAGCTTGAATTTCAAAATCTTCGCGTGTTAAAGAATAATTTGTTCCATTAACTTCAAGTTCATAAGCATTCGTTTTTTCAATTTGATCAATATCATCTTGACTAAATGCCATAATCAACTGAGAAGCCGCTTTCATATCTTTTCCTAACGTTCTTCCCAGTGTCTTAAAGTTTGGCTTGATTTTCTTTTTAATAACGCCTGAAGCGTCTTTGATGTATTCGATTTGTTTGACATTCACCTCATGCAATATCAAATCTTCAACAGCTTTCACTTGTTGCTCAAAATTTTCATCTAGGATTGGCAATAGAATTTTCTGTAGTGGTTGGCGAACTCTTAAATTTTCTTTCTTCCTCAATGATAAAACCAGCGATGAAATACGCTGAGCATAATTCATACGTTGCTCCAAATCTTTATCAATCGCATTGCTATCAGACTCAGGAAATAATGACAAATGCACAGAATCTGAATTTTCCTTATTTGAAGCCTCGTTCAAATTTTTAAACATCCAATCTGCAAAAAATGGAGCCACCGGTGCCATGAGTTTAGAGATTGTTTTCAAACAAGTATATAATGTTTGATAAGCAGCTATTTTATCTTGTGTATACTCTCCTTTCCAAAATCGGCGTCTGCATAATCGGACATACCAATTGCTTAAGTGAGATTCTACAAAATCCTGAATTTTTCGTGACGCACGCGTGGGTTCGTAATCTTCAAAATCATTTTTTACATCAACGATCAATGTATTGAGTAAAGAAATGATCCAACGATCTATTTCTGTCCTATCTTTTAAATCTATATTTTCTTCACTGTAATTAAAATTATCAATGTTTGCATAAAGCGCAAAGAACGAATATGTGTTATATAGGGTACCGAAGAATTTTCTCTTAACTTCCTGAATACCTTCAATATCAAACTTCAAGTTATCCCATGGATTAGCATTTGCCATCATATACCAACGTGTCGCATCTGCACCATGTGCTTCCAAAGTCTCAAAAGGATCAACAGCATTGCCTAATCTCTTAGACATTTTTTGACCGTTTTTATCCAATACCAATCCATTGGAAACCACATTCTTAAAAGCAACACCATCAAAAACCATTGTCGCTATGGCATGCAAAGTATAAAACCATCCTCTCGTCTGGTCAACACCTTCAGCAATAAAGTTGGCAGGGAAGTTTCGCTCAAATTTTTCTTTATTTTCAAACGGATAATGCCATTGTGCATAAGGCATCGATCCAGAATCAAACCAAACATCAATTAAGTCTGACTCTCTCTTCATTGGTAATCCAGACGGACTAACAAGAACCACTTCATCAATATAGGGTTTGTGTAAGTCGTGAGGTACTTTTTGATTTAAGCTTAAAGCTTGATTTGCCGCTTCAACTTCTTTGGTTAATTCTTCAATTGATCCAATACATATTTCTTCCTCACCATTTTCTGTTCTCCAGATACTTAATGGAATTCCCCAAAATCGAGACCTTGATAAATTCCAGTCAAGAAGATTTTCGAGCCAAACTTGAAACCTACCAGTACCTGTATGTGCAGGCTTCCAATTAATTGATTTATTCAATTCAGCCATCCGATCTCTTAATGAAGAAGACTTAATAAACCAACTATCTAAAGGATAGTATAAAATCGGTTTATCTGTTCTCCAACAATGTGGATAACTGTGATCATATTTTTCTACCTTGAATGCTCTGTTTTCTTTTTTCAATTTGACAGCAATCCTTAAATCTGTGGATTCAAAATCTGCTGCTTTTCTCTCTTCATCAGAATAATATTCAGCACGCACATAATCACCTCCAAACTCGCCCACCTCTTCAACAAATTTGCCTTGGGTATCAACCAATGGATACCAAGATTTTTCTCTTTGAACCAAAATTGAAGGCACATTATTTTGTTGGCAAACACGGTAATCATCAGCACCGAAAACAGAAGCGGTATGCACAATTCCTGTACCATCTTCAGTGGAAACAAAATCACCTAAGATTGCTCTGAAAGCATCTCCGGATTCAGGCTGCACGTATGGCATCAATTGCTCATAGTGAATACCTTCTAACGCAGCTCCTTTAACTGTTTTAATAATTTTATAAGGAATGACCTTTTTGCTAGGATCAAAATCTTCCAGTAGCATATCTGCTCCTTCTGCCTTAAAATATTTAGGCATCAAATCGATAGCCATAATAATCGTCACTGGTAATTTAGTATACGGATTGAAGGTTTGAATGATACCGTAATCTATTTTTGCACCCAAAGCCACTGCACAATTAGAAGGCAAAGTCCAAGGTGTTGTCGTCCAAGCTATAAAATAAACATCATTGGGATGCCCTTCAAATGTAAACTCTGATTTGTCATCTCTTATAACTTTAAATTGGGCAGTCACTGAGACATCCTTTACATCCTTATAACATCCAGGCATGTTAAGTTCATGAGAACTCAGACCAGTTCCTGCAGCTGGAGAATATGGTTGCACAGTATAACCCTTATAAAGAAGATCTTTCTTATATAATTGTTGAAGTAACCACCAAACAGATTCTATATAATTATTATCAAATGTAATGTATGGATTATCGAGATCTACCCAATACCCCATCTTTTTAGTAATGTCATCCCACTGATCTTTAAATTGCATAACAGTGGTTCGGCACTCTTGATTATATTGCTCGACCGTAATTTTAGTTCCAATATCCTCTTTGGTTATGCCAAGCCTTTTTTCGACATTCAATTCTATGGGCAATCCGTGTGTATCCCATCCACCTTTTCTTTCAACTCTTTCTCCTTTCATCGTATGAAAGCGACAAAACAAGTCTTTTACTGTTCTTGCCATAACATGATGAATACCAGGCTTACCGTTTGCTGATGGTGGACCCTCGTAAAATACGAAGGTATTGTCAGTAGGTCGTTCTTCTACACTTCTTTCAAATATCTTTTCTTCTTCCCAAAAGGCTAATATTTCCTTGTCAATTGAAGGCAAATTTAGCCCTTTAAACTCTCTGTACTTTCCCATTAAAACTTATAACTTATTTGTTGTAATTATTTCTTTAGTCCTATCTCTTTCAACCTTTCATCAAGGTATTCTCCCGCTGTAATTGGTTCATATTTTAGAGGTCTTTCATCATTAACACAATTTTCCAAACATGTTAAGTCCATATTACTTTTAGGATGTAAAAAGAAAGGAATACTCAACCTCGGTCTGTGCCATTCGTGTCTTGGTGGATTAACAACTCTGTGTGTCGTTGATTTCAAATAGTTATTTGTTAACCTCTGGAGCATGTCGCCTACGTTAATAACTATCTCATCTTCACCTGGCGTAATATCCAACCATTCGCCTTCATTATTTAACAATTGTAACCCTCCTGCAGAAGCGCCAACCAACAAGGTGATCAAATTAATATCCTCATGCTGTTCTGCTCTAATTGCTGAATCAGGTTCAGAAGTAATAGGAGGATAATGTATTGATCTTAATATACTATTTCCTTTTTCGATATGTTCATCAAAATAGTTTTCTGGTAATTCTAAAAACAAAGCGATGGCTTTTAATAAATGACTACCAGAAACTTCAAACGCTTTGTATAGTTGCTTTCCTAGATCACTAAATAATGGTACCTCAGTAACTCTTGGGTTATCGGGATATTCGGGTTTCAATGGATCATCTGCATCTACATATTGACCAATTTGAAAGAACTCTTTTAAATCTGCTACCTGAGATTGTTTTGCATGTTCTTTTCCAAAAGAGGTATAGCCTCTTTGGCCAGCCAACCCTTTTACTTCATATGATCTTTTGATATCAACAGACTGGGAGAAGAACGTTTTAGATGTATCATAAAAGTCTTTAACTAAAGACTTTGGTATACCATGATTCACAACACCAACAAACCCAACATTATGAAATGCATTCCCAATGGCTTGAACAAACGCTGCACGTTGTTCTTCATTACCATTCACAAATTGAGATAAATCTACAACTGGAATATTTCGTGTACTCATAGCTTTTGTATTTAATCTTCA
This sequence comes from Saprospiraceae bacterium, assembly GCA_013001975.1. Lineage (GTDB taxonomy): Bacteria > Bacteroidota > Bacteroidia > Chitinophagales > Saprospiraceae > RFSX01. Next base: position 26,102 of record JABDKX010000030.1, read on the forward strand.
AAAATAGTTATTTATCGCCTTTTTGGCTTGTATTTGGACAATTCCATTAATTTCTGAGCATCAAACATATCAATCAGTTCAGTTAAGGTCGTTTCTGGGTATCGTCTTACATACGCCTTTACTATTTGTAGGCCGATAAAGTTTCCTGTTCTACCTGGTGCAATCTCTGGCATCCCCGGAGAATCAGCTCTTGGACTGATGTATTTATTAATCAATAAGTGATTGGTTTCATAAATTAGGTTTTTGTCCAGAAAAAAGCTCCATATTTCACGTTCATTTTCATAAATCCATTCAACCTGTTCTTTTGAATATTCTAATATCACTGAATCATGTGTCATAGGCAGCAGCCTTTCTAAAATAAACAGTTTTTTACCGCTGTGAATAATTTGGTCAATAAATCTTTTTCCAGGAGGGTCTCCAATCAAATCGAGCACTTTTAACTCAATAACTTTTTTAGCTATATGATCTTTATTAAATGTCCTTGTTAAATAATTCGAAAACGACGTATTGGTGGGATCAACTAATTTATAATCGAAATCCTCTCCTAAAAATAAATCTAAGCCAATACAAATACCATCTTGATCTCCATCAGGGAATATGATTTGCTGATAGCCAAATTCCGTTTGCATCGTATAAAAATTAGGAATACCAGTATTGGGGAAATAATATTTTAAATACTGACAGGCTTTTTTTATTTCTGATTCAATATTATCGGTGTTTTTAAAAACATGTTCTATCGTATCTTGAATCTTTTGGATAGGTTCAGCTTTTATAAATGCTGCAACATTATTATAAAAAGATGGGCTATCCTTCTGACTAATTGACAAAAGTCTCTTGAAATATAAATCTGTTAATGAAGGATATTTAATGCTGAGTTCTTTATAGGAATTAATAATATTTTCAGCATCCATTGCCATGACATCCTGATCAAACCTTTGCCACGAAAATGAAGGAATATCAATATGGTTCACATCAGGAATAGGAAAATCTGGTTGGTCTTTGTCACAAGCAAATAAAAATAGGATAAGAAATCCGAATGCTATTTTAGATATATTAATCATAATATTTTTTGTTACAATAAACCCTAACGTAAATTATGGTTCAAAATATATACCAAAATGTCAGTTTACAATTTGTGGGTGTCAAATATTTATGATAAATATTTACCGACTATAGGCAGTCTTCTGCCCATACCGAAAGCTTTCGAAGAAACTCTGAGGACAGGCGCTGTTTGGTATCTTTTAAATTCATTAATATTTACTAATCGGAGAATACGTTTTACCAAGGCTTGATCGTATCCCATTTCGATTATCTCATTTGGCCCTTTCCGATTTTCAATATATTCAAATAAGATTTTATCCAGAATATCATAATCTGGCAAACTGTCTGAATCTTTCTGATTGGGTCTTAATTCTGCAGAAGGTGGTTTAGTAATTGTGTTTGTTGGAATAACCTCTTTGTCCTTATTAATATAGTTTGCTAAAGCAAAAACTTCGGTTTTGTAAACATCACCTAATACTGAAATTCCTCCAGCCAAATCACCATATAGTGTACCATAACCTACTGCCATCTCACTTTTGTTGCTGGTGTTTAATAAAATATTTCCAAACTTATTAGAAAATGCCATCAACAATGTTCCTCTGACTCGTGCCTGAATATTTTCTTCTGTTACATTGAACGGAAGCCCTTCAAAATGAGTATCCAATTGACCCAAAAAGCTTTTGTATATACTTTCAATTTTAATTATGTCATATTGAATGCCCAAGTTCTCTGCAAGTTGCTTTGCATCGTTCACCGAATGATCAGATGAAAATTGTGAAGGCATTAATAAGACCCTTACATTTTCTTTACCCAATGCTCTTTGTGCTAAAACTGCGGTTACTGCTGAATCTATGCCGCCTGACAATCCAAGTATGGCCTTAGTGAAACCAAGTTTTGAAAAATAATCCTTGATACCACATATGATGGCATCATGTATTTCAAGAATATCATCTTTGGGTTGTTCGCTGTGTTTTTCACCTTCAATCACTTCTTCTAAATCAAAAATTTCTAAAGCTTCTTTGAAGTAAGGCATTTCTCTGTGAATGGTCCCATTAGGGGACATCGCAACAGAACCGCCATCAAAAATTAATTCTGTTTGAGCACCCACATTATTACTGTAAAAAAGAGGGATATTATATCTGTCAACATTGGCTTTCAATACCTCAATTCGTTCTTCTGCATGACTATAACTAAATGGAGATGCAGACACATTTATAATAAAATCTGGAGATTCTTTAATTAAAATATCAAGAGGGGAAATTGTATACAATGGATTTTCATTGCCGATATTCCAAATATCTTCACAAATAGTCAATGCAATTTTTTTGCCTTTGTATTCAAGACATTTAAAATCTGACGCTGGTTCAAAATATCGATATTCATCAAAGACATCATAAGTAGGCAACAAGGCTTTATTTTGGATGTGCTTAATTTCTCCATCAGCAATAAAATATGCTGAATTAAATAAGTCTTTGCCTTCAATGACTGGATTGACAGAAGGAGACCCCACAACAATTGCAATATTTTGCGAAGCTTTTTTCAGTCGTTCGATACTTGCTTCTGCTTGTTTAATGAAATCATCAAATTCTAAAAAATCTCTTGGTGGATAACCACAGGTTGCCAATTCTCCAAATATAACTATGTCTGCACCAGCGGATTGTGCCTCCTCAGCGTACTTAATAATTTTATTGACATTTCCATCAAAATCTCCAATTAGATAATTTAATTGAGCGATTGCAATTTTCATCTGTTATTTAAATTTGCGACAAAGGTAAGTGATGTAAAATTCAAATTTATAACTTTAATACAAGAGGTGTAAGGGGATTGTTCAATAATAACTATCTTCGTTGACATTATGAGTTTTGTTGTTTCAGCCAGAAAATATAGACCGCAACATTTTGATGACTTAATTGGACAAGATCACATTGCCCAAACATTAAAAAATGCTATTAAAAATGATCAACTTGCCCATGCGTTCCTTTTTTCAGGACCAAGAGGGGTTGGTAAAACAACAAGTGCTCGAATTTTAGCTAAAGTATTAAATTGCGAAAACCTTTCTGATTACAAAGCTTGCGGCGAATGTAGTTCGTGTAAATCATTTTTAGATAATGCTTCATTCAATATCTTTGAATTAGATGCCGCTTCTAATAATAGTGTCGAACATATCCGAGCCCTCAATGAACAAGTCAGATTTCAACCGCAACAAGGATCATATAAAATATATATTATTGATGAGGTGCACATGTTATCGCAAGCAGCTTTCAATGCGTTTTTAAAAACGTTAGAAGAACCACCTCCATATGCTAAATTTATTTTAGCAACGACTGAAAAGCATAAAATAATTCCAACTATTTTATCCAGATGTCAAATATTTGATTTTAGAAGAATCCAGATAAAGGATATTGTTTTACAATTAAAAACGATAGCTGAAAAGGAAGAAAGAAAATTTGATGATGATGCCTTACACCTGATAGCTCAAAAAGCTGACGGTGCGATGAGAGACGCGCTATCAATTTATGACAAAGTTGTCAGTTCTGTTGAAGGAGAAATTTCATATACAGAAGTTGCGGAAAATTTAAATGTTCTTGATTATGAGTATTACTTTAAGCTAGTAGATGGCGCAATAAAGGAAGACTTAACCCAACTCATGTTGATTTATGATGATATCGCTAAAAAAGGCTTTGAAGCAGAGCAATTTATTTTAGGATTTTTAGAGCATTTGAGACAATTGCTTTTGGTCAAAGATTTAAAAACAGCTGCCCTTTTAGATATCGGAGATAATTTAAAAAAGCGATATGAAGATCAAGCAAGTTTAACATCAAACTCTTTTCTTTTGTCGTCGTTATCGTTGCTTAATGAAACAGATATCAATATTCAAAGATCTCAAAATAAGCGCTTGAGTGTCGAAATTAGTTTGAGCAAGATGGCATACATCAATAGGCTTTTAGATAAAAAAAAAATCTTCGCCGAACTTGATGAAGACTTAGGTATCTCAGATGATGATAATGCAAAATCTCCGATAATTGAAACTAAGGAGATTAAATCTCCTAAACCGAAGCAAGTTGAAATTCAAAAGCAAGCTCAACCTTTACCTACAAAACCATCAAAACCATCAAAAACACCGTCTTCGCAAAGCGGTAATGTAAAAATCACACCAACAATTTCTGCTGACATTGATTCTCTTCTTGCAAATATTGCAGAACAAGAAAATAACATCAAGTCAAAAAACAATCCATTAAGCCCTGATTTTCTAAATCAAATATTCACAGCATACAAAAAAAATGTAGAGTCGAAAGCACTTCAAAGTGCCATCGAATTTACTAAGTTTCAGATTTCAGATGATACGATAACTGTGTTAACGCCAACTCAAATTTATATTGATTATATCCGGCAAGAACTGGCGTTGATTGAAAAAATACATGAAGAATTTCCGGAAAAAGACTTAAAAGTAAAATTTGAAGTCAGTGAGGAGACATTTCCAGACTATAAACCTCCTAAAAAGCCCAAACACCTTACAACAAAAGAAAAGTATGAAATGTTATTAATTAAAAATGCAGATTTTAAACTTTTAGTAGAAGAGTTGAAACTAAAGATTTCCAACTAATCTGTATTTTTAAATGCTAATTAAATTTAAACATGAGTGATAAAGCCATTTGGTACTTAGAAAATATTGACGTCGGAGGTATATTCTGTCCTAAAAAAATGGGTAATCAAATCAGTGATAGCCACATAAAAAAGATAAATAAAGATGAATATGTATATCTTCCTGATGAAGAAAGTGACAAAATATTTTTCATTAATGAAGGCAGAATTAAAATAGGTTCATTTGCTGATAATGGCAAAGAAATTACAAAGGCAATATTAAGTGCAGGTGAAGTATTTGGTGAATTAGCTATGATTGGTGAAACCAAAAGACGAGATTATGCTTTAGCAATTGAAGATACCAATGTTTGCATTATCAGTTCTTCAGAAATGAAAAACCTAATCAAAGATCACAATTCTTTAAGCCTCTTCTTTATGAAGATGATGGGGTCTAAGGTTATTGAAATGGAAAACAGATTGGAATCACTTGTTTTTAAAGATTCTAGAAGTCGAATCGTTGAGTATCTAGCAGAACTGGTTAGAAAAAGAGGTCAAAGAGTTGGCTATGAATGGGTTGTAAGAAACTTTATTACACACCAAGAAATTGCTAATTTAACGGCCACTTCAAGACAAACAGTAACTACTGTTTTAAATGAATTAAGAAATTCTGAAATAATAACTTTTAACAGGAAGCGACTTTTAGTCAGAGACTTGGAAAAATTAAAAGAAGAAATCAAATAAATTGATTTATAAATACATCGTAAAACCTATTGCTTTTTTACTGGATCCAGAAAAAGCGCATCATTTAAGTGTTTCAATATTTAAAATAATTAACAAGACGCCAATAGTATCTTCTGTTGTCAAGTCAATGCTATCGTTTGAAGATCCCAAACTTAAAAAAGAAATTCTTGGTCTTTCATTTCCAAGTCCTGTTGGATTAGCTGCTGGATTTGATAAAGATGGTAAATACTATGATACGATGTCAGCCCTTGGTTTTGGCTTTATTGAAATAGGTACCGTGACACCAAAGCCTCAGGATGGAAATCCAAAACAACGTTTGTTCAGATTACCCAAAGACAAGGCTTTAATAAATAGGATGGGATTTAATAATGAAGGCATTGATGCTTTCGTTTCTCGTTTGAAAAATAGAAAAAAGTCTGATATCATTATTGGAGGTAATATTGGGAAAAATAAAATTACGCCAAATGAAGAAGCTATTTCAGATTATGAAATATGTTTCGAAAAGCTTTATCCATACGTTGATTACTTTGTTGTAAATGTCAGTTCGCCTAATACACCTGATCTTCGAAGTTTACAAGACAAAGAACCTTTAACAAAATTATTAAATCATATCATCACATTAAGATCTCAAAAGGAAAAAGTTAAACCAGTATTATTAAAGATAGCTCCAGATTTAAATAATGATCAATTAAATGATATTCTCGAAATCGTAGTTTCTGAGAATGTAGATGGAATAATTGCAACTAATACGACCATATCAAGAAGTGATTTAAACACTTCAGATCAGAAAATTGCAGAAATTGGTAATGGTGGATTAAGTGGCCAGCCACTCAAAAACCGCTCTTTAGAAGTCGTTTCATATTTAAGGAAGCATAATAAAACAATACCAATTATTGGTGTTGGAGGAATTTCTGAACCACAAGATGCGGTCAAAATGCTTAGTGCCGGAGCTGATTTAATTCAAGTTTACTCTGGATTAATCTATCAAGGACCTTCATTTATAAAGAAAATCAAAAAAGCTATTTTAGCGAGTATCTAAAGTTTTACGGTATTTTTTAAATGGGTATTTGTTTAGGTTTAAATAAATAATTTATATGTCATATCCAAAAGTTACTGTAAATGAACAGATTATAACTTAATTATTTTCTTCATAACATAACTACCGTTTTTTCACAGCCCAAAGTAGGTTAGGTTTCATATTATAAAAAAAGCATATGGTATCCTTTTTGGCTACTAAAGGATTATAAGTAATCATCGTATTGATGAATTTACTTTAATAACCAAAACCCGTTACGTGTTATGATCCAGAATGAAGACCAAAATCTTTATACAGATATTAGATTCTGGGTAATAGTAGTTTTTTCGACCGTCCTTCTAGGATTCCTAATATTGAGCTACCCAGGATAGTATAAAGTTAAACACGTCACCTTATAACGACCATGCAGATTTACATATTTGTATGGTTGTTTTTTTTTATAGTATGGTTACTTTTTAATTTTTAGACTCATGTCTAAAGAACCCGCGGAGTGTGTCAATGCACCCACAGAAATGAAGTCAACACCCGTTTCAGCTATGGCTCTTACCGTTTCTAAGTTTACACCACCAGAAGCTTCAGATTCAAATCGTTTTCCAATAATACCAACAGCTCGTTTAAGTTGATCCAATTCAAAATTATCCAACATAATTCTTGTTATACCACCTTCTTCAAGAACACTGTTCAGTTCCTCAAGATTTCTAACTTCCACTGTAATTCCTAAATCTTTATTATTTGTTTTCAAATAATCTTTAACTTTTTGAATAGCATTGCCAATACTGCCACAAGCATCAACATGATTGTCTTTGATCATAATCCAATCATAGAGCCCATCACGATAATTTGAGCTGCCTCCGATTCTAACAGCCCATTTTTCTAAAAATCTTAAGAGTGGTGTGGTTTTTCTGGTATCCAAAATAGTGACAGGAAGGTCTTCAACAATTTTTGCAAATGTTCTGCTCATCGTTGATACGCCACTTAATCTCTGCATCGTATTTAAAACAAGTCTTTCCCCTTTTAAAATGACTTGTGAACTGGCTGTAATTTCAAAGGCAATGTCGCCGTATTTTACATCAGTTCCATCATCGATAAATCTTTCAAAATGACATGTCGGTTCCAGTTTTTTAAATACATATTCTGCAAAATCAACACCTGCGATGACCCCAGTATCTTTGACTAACAATTTTGCTGTGTCTCGCGCTTCTTTTTCGATACATGCCAATGAAGTATGATCTCCATCTTTGATGTCTTCTCGCAAAGCTGCATTTATAAATGCATCAAGTAATGATTTCTTTACTCCTTCCATGTCAATTTGGTTAAATTTTGAGAATTAAAATTCCTTCAAAAGATGCCAAATATAAGGCTGTTTTATCGGATTTAACGAATGAATCATAATCATATTAACCAATATTATATATTTAATATATTGAAATGCAATGGGCTAAATTCCTATTAATGAGGCTTAAAAAATGACAACCCAATTTGACTCTCAAAATGTCCATTTTATAAATGTCCTAGAGGAGACATGGACAAATCCATTATAATCTATGTTTTTACAGAAAAAACATAAAATTGAGGTATATTTAAATCTTCAATTAACAATATTTAATTAATCAAATTTCGAATATGAAAAAATATTTACTCCTTTCAATAGCATTTTTGTTTATGGGTACGTTTGCGACTGCTCAGCTAACAAATGGAAGCACACTACCTGGAAACATTGTAGGTAATGATGTGGTTTCTGATGCTCCAGTCGATGTTCAAGCTTGGCTTGACGAAGGCAAAAGTGTAGTTATTGATGTTTTCGCAACTTGGTGTGGCCCATGTTGGTCTTTTCACGCAACAGGTTGGTTGGACGCATTTAACGAAGCATATGGTCCAGATGGAACGGATCAAATCAGAATTTTAGGTGTTGAATCTGATGGCAGTACTCCTGTATCAGCTATATTGACAAATCAATTTGGACAACCTGGAAGTTGGGTTACCAGCCCGGAGACAGGCGACCCAATAACTTACAACATTATTGATAATCCAGGTGCTGCAAGTACTTTAGGAATTGCGTACTACCCTACTCTTTATATTTTTAAACCAGATGGTACAGTAATAGAAGTTGGATCTGTTCCAGGTGGAAGATATGATGAAGATTTCTGGAATTCAGCTTTAGGTATCGATGATAAACCAAATATGCGTATGGCTGGTTCATTACCAAACGTTGTTATTTGTCAAGATCTTGATGTTGATGCAACAACACTAGATATTTTCAACGTGTCTCAGAATACACCTATTTCTTCATTTACAATGGATTTTATGATGAATGGTGTTGTGGAGTCTGTTGAATATAATGGACCAGAAATTGCTCCTTTCAATACGGGATCTGTAACTATTCCAGGTTTTTCTGTGTCTGAGCAAAGTGATTTATCATTAGCTGTTTCGAATATAAATGGTGAAGCTGCAGTTGTTGATCAAGAATTAAGCGGTGCGGTTTCTAAATTTTCAGTAGCTACTGAAAAAATGACAGTAGTCTTTACTACAGATTACTATCCTGGTGAAACTACTTGGACTTTAGAAGATGACCTTGGTAACTTTATCATTGGGGATTCTTATACTGATGGACCTGACGCTTACGGTGGTGGTGGCGATGATGCGCATACTTCTCACAAGTATGAGATTGAAGTTAGTTCAGATGCAAGTTGCCTTAACTTCAAAATCATTGATTCTTTTGGTGACGGATTAATTGCTTGGGATCCAAGTGAGAATGATCCTCCAGGAATTGAAATTAACGATCAATGGGGAAATCCTGTTAAAGATAACATCGTTGAATTTGACGCTAACGGTAACTGGACAAATATTACAGGAGAAGGTTTCTTTAGATTCAGTGATACTGATGTTACTGTAAATGCTGAGCAATCTACCGCTGTTACTAATATTGATGAATTATCAATTTTTAATACTTATCCTAATCCAGTAGTTGATGATTTGACTATTGAATTAGCTTTTGACGAAAACATTGATTTTAGAATGGATATCGTTGATGCTCTTGGAAATAAAGTGAAAACTTTAGGTACTCAAACGAGTAAAAACTTCAGATCTTCTTACGATGTGTCTGATTTACCAAGTGGTATGTATACGCTTGCAATAGTGACAAAAGATGGACAAAACGTGTCTAAATTTGTTAAAATGTAAGACATTCCATTCTACATAAAAGATATTTATAAAACTGGCTTCTTATCGGAAGCCAGTTTTTTTTTATGCCTACCCGAACATTGCAATGTTACACATGGACTTTCAATTGAAAACAGTTTATTATCGTTAAGTAAATCAAAAATTACAGAAACTATACCATTGGGCCACTTAAGACCTAGAACATATACTCTAAATGTTTCAAATGATAATAAGGTCAGTTCAAAGTTGTTTCTAAAGAATTAAATGACAATTTCCAGTCATATTTTTATCGTTTTGACGCACATTAACGTACCATTAAGAGAATTTATTTCAATGATTTACCTATATTTGAATAAATGTGCGCTTATATGAGAAAACATCTACTTCTATTATTTTCATTATTTGGCTTTTGTTTGAACGCTCAAGTATTGAGTGTTACTCCTGATCCAATAATTCTTGAGGTACCTGGAGATGTTGTAGACAAGAAGATCGACATGATAGTAAAAAATACATCAGGGTCAGATGTTGACTTTTGGTGGTCCATTGATAGAGGCTCTTGCCCTGATGAATGGAAGTTCTATTTATGCGATGTTAATTTATGTTACACGCCATCTGTCACAAGTTGTCCGTGTAATAAAGAAAATACACTGGCTCCAAACGAAGAAGGTACTTTAATGATGCACATAATACCTAATGGCGTAACTGGAATGGGCGTAATTACTTTGAAATTAACAGATGCTTGTGATGGCAAATCGAGTTCTGGATCGACATCAATTGTTGAATTGCCAATAACTTTCAATGTTGGAACTACTTCAACAAAGTTTTCAGAAATAAATAACGATATCAGCATTTTTCCAAATCCTACTTATGATCAAATTAAACTTAAGGAGGATGAAAATGTGTCAGAATTAGTTATTTATAATATCGTTGGTAAAAAATTAATGAGACTTAAACATTCTAAAGGTCAATCTCATGATGTGTCAGAACTAGATAAAGGCATTTATCTGGTAAGATTAATAAATAAGAAAAACAATGTTCTAAAAGTTCTTAGGCTTACTAAGAAATAAGAGATATAATATATTATTATCAAAAGAGGCTAATTTAAAAATTAGCCTCTTTTTTTGTTTTAAAGATTGGCTTCAATTCTTTTGTCAAAAATCCTATACTATTTATCAGTAGAAAACAGTTATCTATCGGAAATATGCATTACTTGGAACTATGTTATGCATAGTACTTGTTTTTATACTATCTTTGTACTAATAATAAATCATTGACAAAAAATATTTATGAAACTTGAAAATACAAAAGCCCAAATGAGAAAAGGACTCCTTGATTTATGTGTGCTTTCAATCATTTCAAAAGCAGAGATGTACCCATCAGATGTAATCAAAAAATTAAAAGAACTTAAAATGATCGTTGTTGAAGGTACGCTCTACCCTCTTTTGAACAGGTTAAAAAATGAAGAATTACTAAGTTACCATTGGAAGGAATCGAATGCTGGCCCTCCAAGAAAATATTATAAAATAACGGAGTCAGGATCTTCTTTTCTTGAAGAACTTATTAATACCTGGAAAGACTTAAATACAGCAGTCAATAAGTCAATTAAACAAGCTGAGAAATAACCCAATCTTTTATCAAATACAAATAAGAAAAAATGAAAAAAGTAGTTCATATAAATTTAGGAGGCAAAGAGTTCACTATAGATGAAGATGCTTATGCCGAACTTGATCACTATTTAAAATCAATTGAAAAACACTTTTCTAAATCCAAAGGATTTGAAGGTATACTGTATGACATCGAAGTTAGAATTGGCGAATTATTAGAAGAGGATACGCAACATGGCACAATAGTAAATATGGCAAAAATAAACCGTATCATGAATACGATGGGACGTCCTAAGGATTTTACTGATGAACATTCCGCAGATGCCAGTTCGGACAAAAAGAAAAAGAAGATTAATATCAAAACAGGTAAAAAATTATACAGAGATACAGAAAATCAAATGTTTTCAGGAGTTGCTGCTGGATTGAGTGCTTACTTTGGAATTAAAGATCCACTACTCATTAGAATTTTATTTGTTGTCTTTGCGCTATCAGGTGGTATCGGTATTATCGCATACTTTGTGATGTGGGTCGCGATTCCGAAAGCAGAAACTTCGAGTGATTATTTAGCAATGCAAGGTGAAGAAATAAATATCGACAACATTGCAAAAACTGTTGAGAGTGGCATAACCACAATTAAAGACAAAATCCAGGATATCAGTAAAGGAATAAAAACAAGAATGCTCTAATTAATAAAATGAATCTTTATGAAACAAATAATCAATTTAGCAATCACATTAATTAAAAGAGGTATAATACAGAATTTCCTATCTTAACTTTCCAATTAAATGCCAGTGTTAAACTGGCATTTTTTCATTTTGTAAGTTTAATTCTTTTCCCATATAGACTAGAACATCCCCTGCTTTCGATTCAATATCTCTTTCTCCAGCACGAATAAATTTAAATTCATTGGTTTCTCCATTTTTTACAAATAATGGAATACATTTTTCTATGTCTAATATTTTAGAAATGAGCTCATTTACATTGTCTTCTTCTCCTAGAACGATTTCGTTAATTGTTGGATAATCTCTTGCAACCTCAAGCAAATTTATAAAGTCATCTTTTTCAGAAAACAAACACTCTTCAGTATTGATTGTTTGAGGATTCTGAAGTTCATTAATCGATATTAATCTATGCGCACCATTTTCTCCAAAATCTTTACTTAATGTATTTAATGCGTGCTCATTGACTTCAGCACTTCCAGTCATTGCCAAGAGATAACCGACATCATTGAGTTCGCTTTTATTACTCATATCATCGGAGTAGATATTTGTTTCATAGGCCTCTAATCCCAATTCAATGCTTCTTTCAATATTCGAAACATTACTATCCACCAGTATGACATGAGCGTCATTGTCATTTAAATACTTAGCAATAAGTCGTGACGCTCTGTGAGCACCAACAATTAAAATTCCATTGCTCTTAGTCAGTAATACACCCAATCCTTTGGCAACCAATCCTGCTGTTGTAGCATTTAAAACGACCGTACCCAAAACAATCATAAATACAATTGGTGTAATATACTCTGCACCAGCTACACCTTCGCTAACCAACTTTGATCCAAATAGAGATGCAATTCCAGCAGCAACAATTCCTCTTGGACCAACCCAGCTTATAAATAGTTTCTCTCTTGTCTGCATAGTTGAGGATCGTGTGCTTAGAAAAACACCTAACGGCCTAAGTACCAATATTATCGCGGCAAATAAAATTCCTACTTTCCAATCAAGTAGTAATTCTAATTCTGACATATTAATATTTGCAGATAATAAAATAAATAAAATGGCAATTAATAGAATACTGATTGATTCACCAAAGTAGGCTATTTCATTTTTATGAGGCATATCAATATTACCGATTACCATACCTAAAACCACAACTGTCAAAAGTCCTGAATCAGCAACTAAATAGTGAGAGCCTACAAAAACAGCTAGGACAAAGCCTAATGTAAATACTGTTAACAAATAATGAGGAATAAGATTTCGTTTAAGTAATAATTTCAATCCGTGGGCAGAGAAAAAACCTAGAGAAGTTCCTTCTAGACCAATCATTAGAAATTGCTTCAACGCCAAACCTGTAAACAAGCCGTTACCTCCAAAATCAGGATTGTGAGAAAGGTGAATAAACTCATATACTAATACAGCAACTAAGGCACCTATGGGATCAATGAGTATTCCCTCCCATTTTAGTACCGCGGAAACATTTCTTTTCAAATTTAAATTTCTCAATATTGGTCCTATTACAGTTGGTCCTGTAACTATTATAAGTCCTGAAATTAGAAATGAGATATCCCAAGGCAACCCAATAATAAATCTCACTAATAATCCTCCCCCAACAAATGTCACAAATGAACCTAGTGTAATTAGATTTATGATTGTAGGCCCAACTCCTCTAATTTCATCTCGTTTAAGAGACATTCCTCCCTCAAATAAAATCAATCCAATGGCTAATTCAACAAAGTGAAATAAGTGATCACCAGCAAATAATCCATTTGTTCCATTCCATACAGGATCTAAAAGTTTCATACCATCTGCTGTCCACAAAGTGGATAAAGGTCCAACCAAAAGTCCAGTGAGCAATAATGGCAAGATCGCTGGCACTTTAATTCGCCATGCAAACCATTGAGCAAAAATCCCTAATATTATAACGCCTGCTAATTCTAACATTTATATTTCTTTCAGTTTAATATTTAAAGATGGAAAAATACTACGATTCAGTCTCTTTTTTCTTCATTATAAAAAATAATAAGCCAAATGCCAAAATTAATATAGCAGGAAATACAGCAATATTATCCAAAGTAGCTTTTCCTGCTGTTAATTCGGCAGCTTCTAATGTTTGTCCCATGTCAATCGCTAATTGGCGCTCTGTATCTAACCAGTTACCAATTATTGGATTCCAAATAGTCAACCCAAACATACCAAATCCTCCAATCAGCGACATTCCTAAGGCTCCAGTTCTTGGCAAATTTTCTCCAATAAAACCAATCATTGTTGGCCAGAAGTAAGTAACTCCAATAGCGAATACCATAGCAGCAAAGTAAACCATTCCACCTGAGACTTGACTTAACAATACAAGTCCAATAGCTGAAATAACTGCAGATAAAAGCAATACGCCAATTGGGTTGAATTTTTTGACGAGTGGTCCAGCAAAGTATCTACCTATTGCCATTAACCCAGTTATCATTGCCAATACAATCATCGGATGAACACCATCATTTTTAATTATCCTTTCTATCCATTGCGTGGTTCCTAATTCGGTAGTTGCCGTTAATGTCATTAGAATACCCATGAACCAAAATAACGGACTGCTCATTATGGCTTTAATATTTTCTTTTGTATTTGATTCTAGATTTTGCGTCTTAGGGAAATCTAATCTAAATATCATTATTCCATATATTATCGTGGGAACAAGCATTGTGGCTATCAGTAATTGCCATCCCAAACTGTCTTCTAAGAAATAGCTTATAAGGGATCCTATTACCAAACCACCTGGAAACCAAACATGAAACTTATTGAGCATCGTTGTTTTGTTATCCGGATACATATCGGCTATCATAGGATTACACGCCGCTTCAACAGATCCATTAGCAAAACCAATGGCAAAAGTTGATAATATTAACCCCCAAAATCCACCTGAAAAAATGGTCATTATCAAACCAAGGAGATGACAACCAAAAGCAATAATCATTAGTTTTTTTGGTCCAACAGTATTATAAGCTAAACCTAATAAAAGCATTGCAATGGGAAAGCCAAATGAAGCCATTCCATTTACCCAACCGAGTTGCGCATCTTGTAAACCAAAATCAACTTTTAATTCGTTTAAAATTCCTGCGCGAATGGCAAAGGTCATTGAAGTCACAGTCAATGCCACACAACTGGCATAAAAAAGTCCTTTTTTGTTTCCCATGAAGATTTATTTTGTTTTAGTTAGCTTTCAAATTTTTAATCTTAACATTTCTGAACCACACGACATCATCATGATCTTGTAAAACAATATGTCCAGATTTATATTTTCCAAATTCTGGCCAGTCTTTAAA
Source organism: Saprospiraceae bacterium (assembly GCA_013001975.1). Lineage (GTDB taxonomy): Bacteria > Bacteroidota > Bacteroidia > Chitinophagales > Saprospiraceae > RFSX01. The sequence goes on from JABDKX010000030.1 coordinate 41,295, forward strand.
TTTACTATTCTCTATCATCTCTTCCCATTTCGCATTATGCATTTCAAATTTTACAACTTCATATCCATTTTGCCAAAAGCTTACCTTTCCTTCTTTTGAAACTATACGAATCTTGTTCCATTCTCCAGCTTGATTAACAGTCGTATATTTCGTTTCAATCATATCGTATAAATCACCCGCTCGATGTGTAACAAATCTTGTATCAGGATGGCATGTATTATCTAAAATTTGCATTTCTGGCCCAGTCAGATATGGGCAACATAAAGAATCTCGCTCTTGCACATTAAACATTATGCCACTGTTCCCACAATTACTAATCTTCCATTCTAACTGAAATTCAAAGTCTTCATAGGTATCATTCGTTACCAAGTCTGACCCGTTTCCTTTTTTCTGTGGATCAAACTTTATCGCATCTCCTTCTATCTTCCAAAACTTGTTTACAACATCGGAATTATAAGAATGAAAGGAATTAAGAGATTTACCATCGAAAAGCAGTTCCCATCCATTTTCTTTTTCATAATCAGATAAAGTATTTGCCTTTACAGAATTTAAATTCCTTGTTTTGAAGCCAGGCTTATTTTTTGGTATTTGGTTCATAGTATACCATGACTCGGTTGTCCACAATGAATGTTCATTTTCACTAACGAAATGATTTTTTAATCTAAGGTAAATGACATGATTGTCTTTCATGCCTTCCAATTCTAAAAATACTTTGGTTCGATCATCTGATACATTTACCGATCTGACATCCAATGCTCTGTCATCCAATTTGGGTCCACCATATTCTTTTGTCGGCAAATAATACCATTGCCTCACTTCATAATCATTTTTATTCCAACCGTCACCAGGCTTCAACGGCTCTGTAAATGTAATTTCGATACCATTCGATCTGGCGCTTACACTCAACATTTCAAATGTAGATTTCTCATTATACTCCAATCTTTGTAGACCATACCATAACTTGGAATTATGTTGCCAATTACCAGGGTTACCAATACCTCCTGCATATAACGCGCCACCAGGGCCCCATTGAATACGATTAACTCCAGCCTCAAGTCCTTGAATAAATCTGAAAACGCAACCTTGCAGTTCTCCTTCGACTTCTTCTACAAACACTCTTTTAATCCCTCCATGTGTTACTTCACCGTGGATCATTTGATTTTTATAAGGTCCTACATTTAAGTATGAAGGTGTTGATGGGGAGTTTCCTATTTCATCTTGTGGTAACCAAACAACAGGTTTCTTTTCTTTTAAACCTTTAGTACCTTCAAAATCGACTGCTCGTGAACCAAACCATGCATCTTTAGAAACATGCAATATTTTACTTGAAGGCAACCAATCCCCTTGATTGTCGGCTATAAACAATTCGCCATTATACCCTTTTCCGATACCGTTAGGTGTTCTTAAACCATTTGCTACAAATTCAATTGATCCGTCTTCTATTGAAACTTTAATACAATTTCCTCTATCAATATGCTGATTGACCATGCCTGCGCCTCCTGGCATGATTCCAGTTGCAAGGTTAGCATATAAATAGCCATCCTTTTCTTCTAAACCAAAACCAAATTCATGAAAGTTCGAAGAAACGCCCCAGTCGTCACACAGTGTTCTATATTCATCAATAACATCATCATCATTAGAATCTATAAGTTCAGTAATCTCTTGTTTCTGCATTACAAATATCCTGTCATTTACAACTTTTACTCCTAATGGCTCGGCCAATCCAGATGCAATTTTTTTCGCGACTATTTTAGATTGGTCTCCTGAGTCTGTGTTTTCAAGAATATAAACACCCCCTTCAGTATCCCAACAACTGACAACCATCCTTCCATCAGAAAGAAAGTCCAGTCCTCCAATTTTTTTCTGAAAATCATCTGGCCTTGCTTGTGCTAAATCAAATGATGGATGCACATCTTGAAGAGGTTCTGCATCACCAGGTATCTTTGTAATAACAGACATTGGCAAGGATAACAATTCTACATTAGACTGATCTTCTACATTGTGAGAAATCAAACTCGGTGGAACCACTGCCCAATATTTTTCCTTCTCAGGTTTGAAATTCAAAGATAGAAATTTACCGCCTCCTCCTTGGAAAAATTCTATTCTAAAAGGGTGAAATCCTTTCTTCAGGTTTAATTGCGCTTGTTTCATTGATGTACCATGATGGCCGTCATGATCTATAATTTCTTTATCATGTAAATACATCTTAGAACCGTCATCACTCCAAAGTCTGAAATTGTAAATTCCATCTTCTTTTATTTCAAGGAAACCAGTACTTTTTAAAGCGAAGTTATCTTCCAGTTCTTTGAAGTCACCACCAGAGATATTATCAAAATTTTGAAGAACACCAGCTTGAATAGGTTTTCTCTTATCTAAATCAGTAGGAATTTTCAACGCTGTTTTTTCAATACTATAAATTCTGGTTACGGCACCTGGAATTAATTTATTCTCGTCAATCGCTGCACTTGGAATAGCCTCAAGATTATCACTATTCGTCTTTGTAGCTTGCCCTTCAAAATCAGCCAAGGTAAAAACATAACTTACCATTTGTGTAAGATCATAATTAGAAACTTCAGGATGCGGCGTCATAACTTGTTCGCCCCAAATACCACTGCCACCCAGTTTAATTTTATTTACTAAGCTTTGGATATTTTCATCGGTATGTTCATATTTTTTAGCGATATCTACGTAAGACGGTCCAACCGTTTTCTTGCTTTTATTATGACATGTTTTACAGTCATGCTTTCCTATTAATATTGCTCCATCTGGAAGGGATTCTTTGTCATCACCAAATCCATCATCAATATTAGGATCCTCATAAAGTGCTTTCGAAAATGGGACACTGAGGCTGACTTCTTCTTGCTGAATTTTAGTTGAAAAATTATACCTTATAAATGTGCTGGCGTCTTCAATAACTTTTTCTTCCTTATCACTAAAAGTTAATTCAGCATTAGATTTAATTTGACTTTTATCAACAACCGTAGCACTGGAATTATTTATAATGAAGAAATTCACTGGCAGATCGTTAACATTATATGTTCTTATAAATAAGATTGTTCCTGATTCAGATTTTTCGTAAGACACTTTTTCATTAACTGTTATTTGAGAATTATCATCCAAAATAAAGCTATGCATCAATTCGAAATCTCCATCATTAAATCTGTGACCTAAATAGTTGTATTTGAAATCAACTTGATTCGAATCTTTAAAAACTTGCCACGTTGGAAAATCTTTTTCTTGGATTAAATAAGCGTCACCTACTGAAGTCGGCTGCGGACCGTGTGCGCCATCAAAAACAGCCCCTTCAAAATTGACGATTCCTTTCCAGGCTTTATATAAGGATCCTGTTTGCGTAAAATATGACACATACAAATCCTTATTCAAGGCAGCTGTAATCATTCTTGGGTTTTGATCGAGGACTGATCTGAATACCCATGGATCTATTGGTCTGTCGATTTGGGATTTATTTTGGGTATCTTTTTGACATGAAATAATACATATCAATAATAATAGTGAAGTCAGCGTCTTTCTCATTTTACAAATAGATATTAAACCTTTAAAATACACCGTTTTTTTGAAGTCCTTTAATTTTTTTCTGCTTTAGGAAAGCTCATCGATTTAAATGGCTGAAAGTCCTTTATTTGTCAGAATTATTTGATGTAAACCTAGCACTAGGTTTGTATTTAATTATAAAATGATTCATTCTTGAGATTCATTTATAATTGGATAAAACAAATACTTAACATCATATTAAGGATAGTGATAATGTCAAGCCCAAAATGGCACAGTTTGTGTATTTCTAGGGTGCAATGAATATAGAAGAATTAAATCGACGACACTTTATTGAAACGGATATGTATTACCGTGTAGGTTATGGGCTATCTTCAAAATTACTCAGCTATGCCTTTGGGATTTTTACAATTGAGGTTGTTTTAGGCAAAAAATGGGCGAAGGATTTTAATGCGACTGCTCAAGAATTGTCGTACATATGGAAAAACAGCCACCCAGAACTTGAAAAAGCAATTGGCTGTAAAGTGTACATTGTAGATGGAAGAACATATCGTTACAAGCAAGCCTTAATTCATAAAGGTATTAAGCCAGGATATGATGCTAAAAAAGGCATTATTTTTAGAAAAGGTTATCTCAACTAATATCTTTCACCACTTCATAAACAATTTCAGTTTCGAAGCCTCTTGAAATGGCATATTTAATGGCCTTGTCTTTGGCTAGATATGGTTTAAGATGTGTATTTCTATCCATTTGATTTAATAAAACCAATTTAATAGTTTCTCTATATTCATCATCTTCAATTTCTGCCATTCCTTTTTTTATACAATAATCTGAAATATGCCTGGCTTTTAATCCTTGGAGGATTTTTACTTTGCCCCACTTTTTAATTCGAAATTTTCCACGACTGTATGATTTAGCAAATCTTTCTTCATTTAAGTAATCATCACGAATAAGTTCCGACATGACTTGTTCCAAGTCATCACCATAGACTTTAATGCTCAATAATTTTGAACGCACTTCTTGATGGCAACGATCTTGATAGGCACAATATCTTTGTAGTTTTAATAGCGCTTTGTCGAATTCCATATATATTAGAAAGTGGTATAGATTAAAATTTGTTCATTATTTAAAGCCAGTCTCGGACAAATAAGTTCCTATATGTTCAGTTATTTCCGAACCTGGTTTATGAACCCTTCCGTTCCAACCAAAATTGATAGCAGCTTCTATGTTTTCATCCATGTCATCAATAAATAAAATTTGGCTTGGTTCTGCTGATAACGTTTCAGTCACATATTTATATATTTCTTCATCAGGCTTCCTTTTGCCAATCAGATGAGAGTAAAAGACTTTATTAAAAAACCGATCTTCAAAATCTGTGATGGTATGTTTGGTTTCTAAATAATCAGTAATAAAGTTGATGTGCAAATTATTGATATTGCTTAAAATACAGAGATTAAAATCATCTTTTAATTCATTCAACAAGTCAAATCTTTCATTTGGTATTTCTCCAATAAGCGAATTCCAAGCATAGATAATATCATTTGGATTTGCATTAGGGTTGAAGTTTTGAAAAGCTGCGATCAATTCTTCATCGTTGATCTGTCCCCTATCATACTTATGAATAGCATCTATAATTATTTGAGGAAGCTTTCTCGAAGACCAATCTACATTTAATACATTTTCAAGAGCTTGATAACATCGTTCAAAATCCAGATCGATAAGGACATTACCAAAATCAAAAATGATCGTATTCTTGTTTGCATCAATCATTTAAAACAAGCTATTGATATTTGTCTTATCAGAAACTTCTTTCGCGATTTCATCAATCCCAATACGTCTTTGTTCAAGTGTATCTCTATCCCTGATTGTAACTGTATTGTTTTCCAGAGTTTCAAAATCAATAGTAATTGAATATGGTGTTCCGATTGCATCTTGACGTCTGTATCGACGACCTATTGCATCTTTTTCATCATATTGACACAGAACATGAGGTTTAACTTTATCAAATACATCTGTTGCTGCTTTTACTAATTCTTCTTTGTTTTTTACCAACGGTAAGATTGCTGCTTTTACTGGCGACAATGCAGGATGTAACTTCATGACAGTTCGCGTAGAATCATTTCCTGAAGCATCCGGAACTGTTTCCTCTTGTAACGATTGTCCAACTTGAGCTAAAAACATTCTGTCGCATCCTATTGAAGTCTCAACTACATAAGGGACATAGTTTTTATTTAATTCGGGATCGAAATATTGTAGTTTCTTTCCTGACAATTCTTGATGGCTTGATAAGTCGAAGTCAGTTCTTGAGTGTATGCCTTCCAACTCTCTAAATCCAAAAGGAAATTTGAATTCTATATCAACAGCAGCATTTGCATAGTGCGCTAAGTTGTCATGATCATGGAATCTCAGATTTTCTGCAGGTGTCCCTAAAGCTTTATGCCAATCCAGTCTTGTTTGTTTCCAATAGTCATACCATTTCATTTCTTCACCAGGTCTGACAAAGAATTGCATTTCCATTTGTTCGAATTCTCTCATTCTGAAAATAAACTGTCTTGCAACAATTTCATTTCTAAATGCTTTTCCTATTTGTGCAATGCCAAAAGGTATTTTTTGTCTTGTAGATTTTTGCACATTTAGAAAGTTTACAAATATGCCTTGAGCAGTTTCTGGTCTTAAATATAGCTTACCTTCTTCTCCAGCGATATTTCCTAATTGTGTAGAAAACATCAAATTAAACTGTCTGACTTCTGTCCAATTCCTCGAGCCACTATCAGGACAAGCAATTTCCAATTCATCTATTAAATTTTTAAGACCTTCCATGTCACCATCTCCTAACAATTTATTCATGGTATTTATAGCGTGGTCAATTTTTGCCTGACGTTCTATGATTCTGTTGTTAGTAGATCTGAATTGTGCTTCATCGAAATCGTCTCCAAATCTTTTTTGAGCTTTAACAACATCTTTTAAAATCTTGGCTTCAATTTTCTCAGCATATCCTTCAATCAACTGATCTGCTCTGTATCTTTTTTTAGAATCTTTATTATCAATAAGGGGATCATTAAACGCATCTACATGACCTGATGCCTTCCATGTTTTTGGGTGCATGAAAATTGAAGCATCAATGCCAACAATATTCTTATGCATTTGAACCATACTTTTCCACCAATATTGCTTGATGTTATTTTTAAGTTCAGATCCTAATGGTCCATAATCATAAGCTGCAGATAATCCATCATATATTTCACTGGATTGGAAAATAAATCCATATTCCTTACAATGCGATACTAATTTTTTAAAATCCATTTACCTTATTTTTAAAATTTGGTTGACATCTTTTTATTAAAGAATTGCAAAAGTACAAAAGAAGAACATGCTATACTTACTTCTCCAATTCTTTTGCTCATCATACAGTTTTTTGAGTCGAAATCATGAAAAAAGTGAGTTTGAAAGAGCATTTATCATGTTTATAGGCGATTCTTTTGTCAAAAGAGGGGTTATTTATTAGTAATTTTGCAACTTACTATCGTTTATGAAGGTTAAATATTAAACCGGAAGCGAAGAAAGTATTCTTTAAATCATTAATAACTATAAAATCGGAAAGAAAATATTGAGTGATATCGTATTAACAATTGGAGGCATAGATCAGCTTGAACTCTACGGACAAAAGAATTCTAAATTAAATCTCATCAAAAAAGCATTTCCTGAATTAAATTTTAATACACGAGGTGAAACATTAAAAATTTCAGGAGACAAGAAGCAAACTCAAAAGGCTAAAGCAAAAATTGAACAGTTGGTAAAATTGATTCGAAGAGATCATACTGTCAATGTTCAAAAAGTGAAGGATGTTTTAAATGGCAACCTTGCTTATGAGTTGGACGAGAGCGTTTCTGATGACACAGCTTCTGATGGACCAGTAAAATCAAATATTATTGTCTATGGTCGAAATGCAAAAGCTATAAAAGCAAGAACACGCAATCAGAAAAAAATGGTTCAGTTAAGCGAGATGAATGATATAGTGTTTGCCATTGGTCCTGCTGGTACAGGAAAAACATATACTGCTGTGGCATTAGCAGTCAGAGCATTAAAAACGAAAATGGTTCGTAAGATTATATTGACACGGCCCGCTGTTGAGGCAGGTGAAAGTCTTGGATTTTTACCAGGTGATTTAAAAGATAAAATCGATCCATACTTAAGGCCGCTTTATGATGCTTTGGATGATATGTTACCTGCAGAGAAGTTGGAACATTTTATGCAAACCAGAATTATTGAAGTGGCTCCCTTGGCATTTATGCGAGGTCGAACTTTAGACAACGCGTTTATAATTTTAGATGAAGCTCAAAACTGTACTTCAGTTCAAATAAAAATGTTCTTAACCAGATTAGGGCCGTCGGCAAAATGTATCATCACAGGTGATTTATCACAAATAGATCTTCCTAGGCATCAGCGATCTGGTCTATATAAGGCATTAGATATATTGGGTGATCTGAATGGTATTTCTAAATTATTTTTAACTGCAGAGGATGTTGTAAGACATCGTTTGGTGAAGGATATTATTAACAGATACGAAGAGGAGTCACAAAGATATAAAGAGGATAAAAAAGAAAACGAAAAACCCAAAAACGATTAATGATAGCCAAGGTTATATACAAAGGAAACTTAAGAACGGAAGCTACCCATCTTAAGTCGGGGAATGTCATCATAACCGACGCACCAACCGATAATCAAGGAAAAGGTGAAGCTTTTTCACCAACAGATTTAGCTTCAACATCTTTGGCTAGTTGCATTTTAACCATTATGGGCATTGCAGCTCAAAACCATGATATTGATATTACTGGTAGTCAAGCCGAAGTCATAAAGGTTATGGCTTCGAATCCTAGGCGCATTGCAGAAATTAATATCAAACTGATCATGCCAGCTAGAGATTATTCGCAAAAAAATAAAAAGATTCTCGAAGCAGCTGCTCACCATTGTCCAGTTGGCTTAAGTTTACACCCAGAAACAAAAGAGAACATTATTATTCAATGGGCTGAGTAATTGTTCTATGAATAAATTGATTTTACGTGGCCCGCAATCTGACATTGATGTTTCATTAACAATCGGTGGTTCCAAGAGTATTACAAATCGTGTTTTGCTTATTCGTGCACTCAGTGGCAACAATTTTGAAATTGAAAATCTATCCAATAGTGATGATAGTCAAACAATGATGAATTTGTTTGCTGATCAAGATCAACACATTTTTGATTGTCACCATGCAGGAACAACTTTCAGATTTCTTACAGCGTATTTCTCACTTCAAAAAGGAGAGCAAATCTTAACAGGATCTGCAAGAATGAAAAACAGACCAATAGGACCATTGGTTGATGCGCTCAGAAGCTTAGGAGCACATATAGAATATTTAGAAAAGGAAGGATATCCACCTTTAAAAATACGCCCATTTAACAAGCAAAAAACTAAAGATATTTCAATCAAAGCGGATATTAGCAGTCAGTTCATTTCAGCATTATGTATGATTGGTCCTAGTTTAAAGCAAGGCATAAGTATTAAGCTTGAAGGCGAATTGGTATCACAACCTTATTTGGAAATGACATTAAAAATCATGTCTGATTTTGGTATAAAATCTAACTTTGAAAATCAACAAATACATATTTCTTCTCAGCGATATGAATCAAAGAAATATCTTGTTGAATCAGATTGGTCATCTGCCAGTTATCATTTTGCTATTGCGGCACTTAAGCCAAATTCAAAAATTTTATTAAACCATTTTTTTGAAGACAGTCTTCAAGGAGATTCAGCTATTACAAAAATGGCTCAATCTTTTGGTGTGCAAACAACATTTAACGGTACAAGTTTACTTATCCAATCTGATGATCATAATCTAAATGAGTTCAACTATGATTTTATCGAACAACCTGATATTGCTCAGACTATTGCAGTAATGGCTGCTGGTAAAGGAATATCTGTTTTTTACAATGGCCTTAAAACATTGAGAATTAAGGAAACAGATAGAATTGAAGCCTTGCAAAATGAGCTTAAAAAGATTAATGTAAATCTTATTAAAAGTCTAAAAGATCATTGGGAGTTTGAGCAATTTGGTTTTGCCAAGATTAACAATCCTGTTTTTGATACATATCAAGATCATCGAATGGCGATGTCTTTTGCACCTTTAGCCATCCTAGGTAACATTTGTATTAATGAGCCTGAAGTTGTCTCAAAGTCATATCCTGACTTTTGGGATCATCTGAAAGAGATGGGCTTTAAATTAGAAGTGAAATAAAAAAAGAGCGTATTGAAAACCAACACGCTCTTTTGCATATATTTAAAATATCTTAGTCTATAATTACAGACTTAACAAATTCATCTTTTTCTGAACTGGCTTTCAAAATATAGTAACCAGGTTTTAGGCCTTTAAACTCAGACTTAAATAATGTCTGAAGATTGGTTGCATTTACCTTTGGTTGATTAAATACTTCTTCTCCCCATTTATTAAAAATCACTATTTGCACTTCATTTGAGGCTTGCAATTTTTGTTGAATCGCTGCACTCAATGCTTCAATAGGATCAGCTATTGAATTAATTGGATTTGTAGGATCTGTAAAAGAACCATCATCGCAAGGTCCAATCTCAGCTTCAAATTCAGTACCGGCAACCACTTCAAATCCAGGATCTAAATCAATGGTATTGCCAGCTCTAAATAATATTGATTGTCCATTATCTGCTACTGCATCTGAAGTTATGTCTATTTCGGCTGCATATGTATTTTGCGTTATATTATTTATAACTAAGCTGGTACCGTCACATGGTGGTGGTGGCGCACAGCCTTCGTCAATTACGTTATCACAATCGTTATCAATACCATCACAAATTTCAGTGGCTCCAGGATTCACATTTGCATCCAGGTCATCACAATCTGTATCATCTAAAACGAAACCAGATGGTGGACTGCAAGCATCCATTGTTACTGCTGCATCTCCATAACCATCATCATCGATATCACGATAATAAGTAGTCATAACGCCTTCATCAGTGTTGCCATCACAGTTGTTATCGATACCATCACATACTTCCGGATTCCCAGGAAATGCATTTGGTTCGTTATCATCACAATCTGTGTTGTCAACTACATATCCAGCTGGTTGAGAACATGCTTGTACGAATACATTTGCATCTCCATATGTATCATTATCAAAATCTCTGAAATACATATTCAACAGGCCTTCATCTGTATTGCCATCACAATTGTTATCAATACCATCACAAACTTCGGGGTTTCCAGGAAAAGCATTTGGTTCATCATCATCGCAATCACCAGTGATAGCTGTTAATTCTGCTACAACTTTATAACCTGCTGGTCTGTTACATTGCGTTGTATTGACACCATCACTATACCCGTCATCATCCGCGTCTTTATACCAAAGTTGTCCAGGGAACTCCAATGGATCGTTATCATCACAGTCTGTATTATCAAGAACGAATCCTGAAGGCGGCGTACAAGCTTGTGTTGTTACCCCAGGATTTCCAAAACCATCAGCATCCAAATCACGATAATATGTTATTGTGACGCCTTCATCAATATTCCCATCACAGTTATTATCAACGCCGTCACATATTTCTGTTGCTGCAGGATTTATTAATGCATCGTTATCATCACAATCTGTATTGTCTAAGACATAACCAGTTGGTTGTGATGCTGATTGCTGAGAGTTGTTAGGATCACCATAAGTATCATTGTCTAAATCACGATACCATGTTTGCGTGCCGTAAGTACAAGATCCATCGTCAATAGTTGCAGCAGGATCATAATTTGTTGCTGCGGGATCTGTACAACCTAAAACCTGTGGCACATCAAAGTAAAAACTATAATCTTCCACTTCTCCAGTTGAAGGAGATGTACATCCATTGGCTCCGATTGAGGTCGTTGATACAATGATTCTAAACCTCAGTAATTCTGCAGTCACTGGAGATGTTGCCGTTGTCAATGTCAAACCTAAGTTTCCGTTTCCAGAAAAGGTAAACAGAGCTGACGCTTCACCAGTATCCGTAAAATCTCCATCATTATTATAATCTACAAAATATCTGATTCTTGAAACACCTGTTACACCAACGACCAAAGTATAAGCTGTATTTTCATCCATTGTTCCTATATCAGAACAAGAAAAATCATCATAAATACCTGAAGCTGTTGACGAAGTCGAAATGTTAGAAATTGAAACACCGGTTATTCCACCGCTGCCGCCGCCACCTGATGGTGTACAAGGATTTGGTGGTGCTGCTTGAATATCCACATAATTTGTAAAATCATCAGAACCTGCACTGTTAGTTGAGGTTACTTTTGCATAATGTAAACCAGCTGTATTATATGTGATCAATGGTTTTTCATCTGTTGAAGACGCAGGAGACCCAGTTGGAAAATCCCAAGATCTGGTTGCCCCATATTGTGATTGATCTTCAAACTCAATATCTTCTCCTGTACAAACAGCGATTGCTGATTGGAAAAAGTTACCTACTGGAGGGCCGATTGTTGAGCAATCTAACAAATAACCTTGTGCACTAACACGCGTATTAATTGTATTTTTTGTTCCTGTGTTCCAATTTTCAGTAATAAGAACACTCGGGTACATTATATTGGTATTCGAAGAATCGTGTCCTGCGTTCCAATTGTGCCCTATTTCATGTGTTACCATTGACTTTAGACTTGGTGCAGATCCACCATAGTTTTCCAACAGATGATGCCATCCTGGCGTGTAAGCCAGTCCAACTGTGCCGGCGTTTCCGTTAAAAACAATATCTCTATCAGTCCATAATCCTGCCATGGTGTAATCAACACCAAATTCACCAGTTGCGCCACCTGAGTTTCCTCCTCCAGCATTTCCGGGTCCTCTTGCCCAGTTTCTAAAATTACTTAATAATGTACTTGCATTGGTTGTGCCTGTGTTGGGATCTAATGGATCATTTGCTGAACTAGAAGGAACAAAATGAGCAACGACGTCATATTCTAAATTAGCGTCAAATTCTGATCTGTAATTTGTTTGAACATCATTTAGAACGCCTAAGTTAAAATTCATTACTCCTGTTACATCAGTGTAGGCTGCTACCATGTCATAGGTATTGGCAATGGCGTAGTCTATAATTTTACATAATGTGGTTGGCATTTTTGATGGGGTGTCATCTTTTATTTTGTAACCTTTTACTTGATCACTACCACATGTATGTTCTCCTGTCTCTATTACATGAGCTACATAATATTTCACAAATAAATTTCTTGGTGCATTTTTTTCAAAATGTCTCAAAGGTTCAATATAAATAGTTGCGCTGCCTTCCTTTATAAAACCAAAAATGAAATCATCATTAATGGTAAGACTTACAAGCCCACCGACATTTGTAGAACCTCCTAAACACAAGGGCATATTTGGTTTTTCAAATGAAACTGTTAAGTTATCAGTGTAAAGATTTAATTCATATTTCAGATCTTCCAAATACAGATCTAAAAAAGGTGTTTTAGATGTGATATTTACATCTTCCTTTTTAACATCAATACTGAAAATTTCATATTCCGATACATTAGCATCTAGATTTTCATAAATTTCACTTGATTCGTATTTCTCCCCTATAATCGTAGATTGACTAAATGAAATATTAACTATCGATAAGAATAAAAACAATAATAATGCTTGACGCATAGATTTAGAATTTGAATTTAGCAAATTGGATTGTTATAATAATTGTTGCTTGATAGCTTTTTAATATTAAGGGATTTCAAAAATAATAAATATTAAAACCTTGTGCTTTAAGGGTTTACCCTTTATTTGCCAATTGTCCGCAAGCTGCATCAATATCTTTCCCTCTTGACCGTCTTACAGTCACCATAACCCCTTTTTTCTTAAGGTATTTGGCGAAATTATCAATACTCACTGATAAAGACTTCTCAAAATTCACGCCATCTATCGGATTATACTCGATTATATTGATTTTTACAGGAAAATGTTTCGTTAATTGATACAAATTCGCTGCATCTTCCAATGTATCGTTAAAGCCTTTAAAACTTATATATTCATAGCTTATCCTATTCTTTGTCTTCTCATAAAAGTAATTCAAGGCTTCCATTAATGTTGACAGGTCATTTTGATCATTAATCGGCATGATTTGACTTCGCTTTTCATCAGTAGCTGCATGGAGTGATAAAGCCAAGTTAAATTTCACCTCATCATCAGCCAATTTTTTAATCATTTTCGCAATTCCAACTGTACTGACAGTAATTCTTTTAGGCGACATACCTAGACCTGCATCTGAGCATATATAATTGATGCCTGTCAATAAGTTTTTATAATTCAACAATGGTTCTCCCATGCCCATAAAAACAATATTGGTCAAATGATGGCCAAAATGTTCTTTGACTTGTTTATTGACAAGCACTACTTGGTCATATATTTCAGCTGGTCCAAGGTTTCGCATGCGCTTCATCTTTCCTGTCGCGCAAAAACTACAATTTAGGCTACATCCTACTTGTGAAGAAACACAAGCTGTATAACGATTATCTTTTACGACAGGAATTAAAACAGACTCTACCAGATGGTCATCATATAGCTTTAAACGAGATTTGATGGTACCATCGCTGCTTTTCTGAATTTTATCAACAGTAACAGGATGAAAAACAAAGTTTTTATCCAAAGTCTTTATCAAATCTTTGGGCAGGTTACGCATCTCAGAAAAATCAGTTTTCGACTTTTTCCATACCCATTCCCAAATTTGATTTGATTTAAATTTAGGCAAGCCCAAATCAACTATAAATTGATCGAGATCTGATTTGTCGATATTTCTGATGTCGAGTTTCAAGCTCTTAATTTACTGGCAAAAGTATGGAATAGTTTTTTATATAACTTATTAATATAGTTATTACGATATTTGTTTAGGAATTTTGACTAAAATCAATAATAATCAACGTATTCAATGTTGCTATTAATAACCATACTTGTTTTTCTTTTGCTTTCTGCATTTTTCTCGGGATCAGAGATTGCTTTCGTTTCTGCAAATAAATTAGGCATAGCCATTAAGAAAGAGCAGCATACCAAGAAAGGTAAAATCATTTCACATTTTTATAAGAATAAAGAAGATTTTCTGAGTACAATGTTGGTAGGAAATAATATTGCCTTAGTGGCATTCACTTACTTTACTACCATTTTGCTCACACCAGTTGTTGAGCCTATCTCTGGAGATGGATTATTGGGGCTTCTCATATACACGTTAATTATAACCATTATCGTTCTATTATTTGGTGAATTTTTACCAAAAACCATTTTTGGAATGATTGCTACTCGTGCGCTTTTCTTTTGTGCGCGTCCATTATATTTTTTCAAAAAAATACTGGCCATACCTACATTTTTTATGACTGGACTTTCGAGTTTAATTTTAAAAAAGATTTTGAGAGTTCCTACGGACAATGTCGAAGCTGCATTTACAAGATTAGATTTGGAACACTACATTCATGATAGCCTTAGTGATGACCAAGATGATATAGACAAAGACATATTAACCAATGCCTTGACATTAGGACATAATAATGTCGCCCATTGTATGGTGCCGAGAACAGAAATTGTTTCAGTAGATATCAACGCCAGTCTTGATGATGCATTAGAAGCTTTCAAAACTTCAAAAGTTTCGCGTGTGATCGTTTTGGACGGTGAAATTGATAATGTAGAAGGCTACATTCATCATCAACAACTTCTGGATGACCCAACCAGCATTAAAAGTATTTTATTGGATATTATCTATGTTCCTGAAGTTATGAACTTAAAAGATTTGATGCTTCAATTTATTAAACAAGGTACGTCCATCGCATGTGTCGTTGATGAATTTGGAGGTACTGCAGGCATCATTACTTTAGAAGATATATTAGAAGAAATATTTGGTGAAATCGAAGATGAACATGATGTTGAAGATTACATTATGCAGCAGATCAACGAAAATGAATACAGATTTTCAGGCAGATTAGAAATTGACTTTATAAATGAAAAATTTCCAGAAATGGGTTTTCCTGAAGGAGATTATCAAACTTTGTCAGGGTATGTAGTTATGACTTCTGAAACGATTCCAGATTTAAATGAAGAAGTTACGCTAGGTCAATATACTTTTAAAGTTGAAAAAGTTGACGATACCAAAATCGACGTTCTTCATGTTCGTCGAAATCTTGAGGAAGAAGAGGAAGAAGTTTAAGTCGATCTAGTATACAAGATTTAAAATACCATTGACATACTTAGAATGCTTAGTTAACCTAAAAGGAAAGTGTGATGCAATTGCATTAAATAACTTATGGTTTTCCTGATCAAACTTTATTTCTATTATTTGCTTTTCATCAATGAAGATTGGAGTGTCAATATTTCTAAAATTGTTTGGAAGCCAATATGATACGTCATGATCAACAGTCAATCTAAATTTGTTGCTGTTGTCAATATAATAACTGCGATTATAGCTGTTAATTAAACTAGGAAATAAATCGGATCTTTTTAATTTTTCATTTACCTCTTTTGCGAGTTCGGGAACAGAGTTTGGATTTTCTAGCTCGAGATATTCTTTACAACCCAAAGCATTGTTTTTTATTTTAAATTCTAATTTTCCATCAGTAAAGTTCTCAAAGTCACCATACCACCTGTATCTTATTTTAGTCCTGTTAGAAATTCCAGATAAATTTTCTTGACAAGATTGGAAATGCAAATTATCGAAGTAAACATTATTAACTCGTCGGTCTGGATAAGTCGTTTTAAATCCTGCTGGATGTAAATGCAAAACATGTAAAAACGAGGAAAATGCGATTGGGTCAATAGCATATTTTAACTCATATCTATATTCCGATAATTTCTTAGTCATTGATTATTAAAGATGACTTTTCTTCTATTAGGTAATTGCGTTTTACATTCTTTAGTTTGGTATCTTCTATTACAATTTTTGCTGGGCCAAACTCTGGTTTCTTCTGAAAAGCAGCTAAGCCAGTTTCACAATTATCAATTGTTGAATTATATATTTTTAACAAGGAATTGTCTTTAGATGCAGCTCCAATTACGGCGCCATTGATATTACTAAACCTTACGGTAACTGTACTTTGTTCTCCGGCACTTATGCCTTTATCACCTGCTTTATCAATTGTTGTATTAACAACTTCAATGACTGACCCGGATACGTCAATAGCATCATTACCACTTTTGATATATCGACAGTCTTTGATTTTTCCTTTGCAAAAATCTGCATCGAAAGCATCTCCAAATGTGCCGTAAAAGATACATTTATTCAATTCAAAATCTGATCGAATTATGTTTAAAGCGTCTTCACAGTTATTGTTTCTGAATGAGACATTTGTAATATCCACATCACTTTCATAGAAATTAACGGCACCTGTTAAATTCCAATCTTCTTTAATAAAAGTATTTTGATTTTCGAATACAACATGTTTCAGTTCAGATTTTTCTTCTGCTTGCATAACGACGATACTTCCATTCTTACCATCTTCACTATTAATCGTAATTGGGTTGTCTACATCTCCAATAAATTTTATCGGAGAATAACTAAAAATGCATCCATCACTATTAAAAGAAATTTCTGTGTCGCTAAACATCCTAACTCTTTTATTCTCTCCAATAACTAACGGCTTATTAATGACGTGTGTACCTTTTTTAAAAACGACATTATTCTCATCATGATCAAGTATAGTTGTGTATTCATTAAGATCTGAAAGCGATAATTTTTGCCTGGGTGTCAATCCTTTTGGCGATGCCCAATTTACTATGTCAACTGTATGTATAGAATCTATTCCTAAAACTTGAAACTTTATTCTCTTTGCTGCTTTTGGAACTTGAAATTCTGTGTACGAAATAGAAGTGGATTTGTTTTGAGGATAAACTATTACACTTTCCTTTGATCTTTCATTTAGAAAAACATTTAGTGGAAATCCATGACTATTAAAAAGTTTTAACGTGGCTGTCTCACCCTCTATTTTTTCACGAAAAGCCAACAAGCTTTTTTTGAACGCTGGAAGCGCTATGCGAATTTTTTTAGCTTTATTGAGTATCTCTTCTCGATCATATTTATACTTAGGCATTCTTTGATTTAAGAAATGCTCTCTTTCTATAATACCTTCATTTATTTCATCAAGGATGCGATCAATAAATTCAGGTTGAGAATATTCATTTAAATAATAAAAATACTCTTTGGCAAATTTATCATCATAGAATAATTGCTCTAAAGGCTCATAAGGATCGATTCTGTTTTTATAAAAGAATTCTGAATGGATATCATTAGCATAGGCATTCGGATCTTCTGGTGTATACGCATCAAAACCTATAGGTTCCAAAAGTGATGTTACCGGGTTATAATAAAATCTTTGGTTATGCCATGTAACGGCATGGTGTGCTAAACAAACATCAACCAGAGCCATATATTTCGCCAATCGTTTGAGATCAAAAATCTGATCGACGGGTTTCAAATTATATTTGTATTGATTCATTAAATTTTGAGCAACATCAAAGTTGTTTTTTAGCGTTGGATTTTTTGCTAGTTTTCCTTCTTTAAAAGCCCTTACTTCTGACATCCAATAGGCTTTGTCTTTTTCTTCGATTTTTGGCAATGAACCTCCAAAATGTTTAGCTGTTCGTCTGGTTACATCCCAGATACGATCTTCTGTCAATTTTAAAATCGGTCCTTCTCTTCTTTGACCATTTTCAACTAAGTTTTTCGTAAAGTGTTCTTCATATGAAAAAACGACAGGTTTGTTATTATTTTCTTGATAGTAGCAAAAGTCATATCGGGGATGTAATACATCTGCATAATCTAAAAACTTGAAGAACACCCATTCTCTCAAAAACCCTCTCGTTCTCGGTTCCTGAATTGAAAAGCTTTGCATACCTAGCCAACTTTCCTCACTGTTCATATCTATTCTATATGAAGAATAATTACTGATATGATCTAACCAATCACCTTTGAGTCTCATGCTCAATTTTTTCTCTACACCATTATCAATAATTTTCGCTTTGGTTTTGGTTCCATCATTATAAATAGTTCCTTGAGCAATTGACTTTTTGGTCATTTTTTTCAAGTAATCTTGAGCTTCTTTATTAAGTTGTAAATGGAATGTATGAGGTACAAACTTTTGATACTTGAGTTGGATGGTATCATCAGGCATTTCTTTTATAAGAAAATCATCAAAGTATATCTCATTAGGACCTTCTTCCATATAAGTATAAATCTTGATTTCATTAACAGGTAAATTGGAGGGCACTTGAAAATTGAGTTCTCTTTTATCCCAAAAATCACCATTCCTTTCTACTGTTTTTGAAGTTGATTTATAAAAAACTTCTGGATCATCGCCAGATACAACCAAATGAGCAGTTACAGGATGTGGATTAATTGACCAAACACTTACATTATATCTTCTTCCTTTAACTGGGTTTTTCATTATGTAAGTCATTCCAAACCTATTCTTGGCGTCTAGTTTGGAAGAATATTTTCCATTAAGTGCCTTTTCCTTCGATTGTGTATGTGCACCAAAAATCAAATTTTTGCCATTCTTAAATGCATCGCCTTCAACATTTTCAGCTCCGCAAAATATAACTTCTCCAGTAAATATATTTCCACTTTTTTTAGGCGTGTTATTTAGACCAAACTTAAGGTATACAACAAGTGCGAAAATCAATGCCAAGGCAATGATCCATTTCTTAGAATTATTATGATATGCCTTCCCTTTTACTATCATATAACCATATCAGGTTGATCCATTATACTTACTTTTACATTTTCATCTTTTGCCTTTAATGCTGCAGATAAGTCATTTATATCTTTAATACTGTTAGCTTTAGACAAAAAACATGCAAGCATACCGTTAGCATCTTTTTCCATACGCTTAAATTCTACATGAGAACAATGCTCCGACATGATTGATGATAATGTAGAAACATCTAAATTGGCAGTTGTAATATTAATAAGCATCTTGTTTTTTGATTCGAAAGATTTGGCACCAATACTTGTATTGAAGTAAATCAAAGGGAGAATTATGAAGATCGCTAAAATGGCAAGTATGGGTTTGTTTGCTCCACAAGTCAATCCAACGCCAATAATTAAAAATATGTAAGTTAACTCTTCAGGTTCTTTTATAGCTGCTCTAAATCTGACTATTGATAAGGCTCCAACCAAACCTAATGAAAGTGCAATTGAGGCTTGTACTACGGTTATAATTAATAATGTTGCCAATGCCATAGGAACAAAAATTATGGCAAATTTTTCTCGATTAGAAAAGCTTTTACCAAATTTTATATAGAACCATTTGATTATTAAACTCAATATGGTTGCAATGACCATATTTATAATAAAATCAAGGATATTAACTGTATTGGTAAAGTCAGCCAAGTACTCTTCGAATTTCAACATTAGCTTTAGTTTTTATTTTTACGTTAAGCGAATGTGAAATTATTATAAATTCTCTAAAGGGATATACTCTCCATTAAAAGATTTATCAATATTGTCGAATTTGAATATAAGAACAGAGTCTGGCTCAGAGTTATACTTAGAAATTAATACATCATTATTGGTCTTAAGAACTGAGTTGTTGATTCCAGTTACATAATACTGAATATCAGAATAGCCTTTTTGATAAAAAGTTTTTTGATATTGACCTCCATCTCCAGCAACACAGATAACATTGATACCTTGATTTTGAATTTCTTTTAGCTTGTTAAAATATTCTGTACGAAATGTACTTAACTTTCCACAGTAAAAACTCATCCATGCTGCCTTTTGATTTCCTATTCTTTCATAATTGGTCAAGGGTTGTTCACAATCAGACCAAATAGCTTGGTGAGAAAAAATAATAAGATTATCAATTTGACCTTCAGAGATTAAAATTTGATCTAATTGATCGTGGAAAAAATCACCCTGATTTGCTCTCCACTCGCAACTATCTTTCATTAAATCATGCGTCATCTGAGTATTGAGTACAATAACCTGCCCCGCCTCGAAGTCGTAACTATAATAACTATCCCGATTGGTAATATTCTGTATAAACTCAAAATTTCCATTTCGAATATCATGATTACCCAAAGCCCATAGTGTATGAGCAGATTCTAAGTTAAAATGGTGATCAAGATATTTTATCGTTTCTGATGATTTTGTAGTTTCAGAACAGATATCACCTCCTAGCCAAATTCCTTTATAATTCTTAAAGTTTACTTTTTCTAGTCGTTTGTCAATTCTGCTCCCGTCTGCCGTCCAGTCATAGATGTGCCCTAAAACAACATAAGTTTTTTGAGACTCTATTTTTTCAAAATTTTGGCATGAGAAGAAAAGTATTGTTGCGATTGACAGCAACGTAAGAAAATGATTCATTTGAAGTGAAGAAATCATTTTTTAGTATATATCTTTGATTTAATGAGGCCAATTTTATTAATTCTATGGGAAAGTGATACTGCTAGAACACCCAAACCGTATTTAATACTTCTCTTTAAATTTATTGAAGATGCTTCATCAAAATACTTTGTTGGACATGTGACTTCTCCAATATCAAAACCATGGTAGACAATCTGTGAAAGCATTTGGTTATCAAAAACAAAATCATCAGAATTGGCATTAAAATTTATCGATTCTAAGACCTCTCTGCTAAACGCTCTGTAGCCAGTATGGTATTCAGATAATTTGTAATTGATAAGGATATTTTGAAAAAGTGTCAAAAAGCGATTAGCAATATATTTATAGATCGGCATTCCTCCCTTTAAAGCTCCTTTACCCAAAATTCTAGACCCTAATACAACTGGATACAATTCATCTCCAATGATATTTACCATTGAAGGAATCAGTTTGGGCGTATATTGATAATCTGGATGCAACATAATAACGATGTCACCACCTAAATCTAATGCTTTATTATACAGAGACTTTTGATTTCCACCATACCCTTTATTGTTATCATGCTTGATCACATGTTGAATGCCTATTGACTTGGCCAATTCAACCGTATTGTCTGTGCTAGCATCATCACAGAGAATTACCTCGTCAACTAAATTGAAAGGAATTTCATTATATGTTTTCTCTAGAGTAGCCGCGGCATTATAAGCTGGCAAGACTGCAATTACTTTTTTATTATTGTACATTTTCTATTAGAATTAAGCTTATAATTATGGCAAATGTATCCTAATTTATTTGACTTTATAAATAAGTGATTCAATGAATTTATTTTTTTTATCTGCTTGTCTTTTTATTGCAGTTATTTCTTCATATAAATTTCGCAAATACTTTTTCTATTTTTAATGGTCTTTACTTTTTCCCATACTTTCTTATCTATAAATTTTCGATGGGTTTCCAATGATAATTCCAAGTTAGACAGAATCCATACATCCTTATCAGATTTTCTAAATGACTCCACATCCAAAAATTCTTGTCCTTCTTTCACATACCTACAATTGGCATTTGTCAATATTGCCCTTTCTATAAAATTTGCTTCGATTGGCACATCTTTATCCACATTATCATTTAAATATTTAACAAGACTTTTGTGATTTTTAATCACATCTGCATATCCAGTATCTGTATCTCCAAATTCACGTTTTTGATTTCGCCCAAGCGTCATAATTAACATAATGGCTATCAGAACATACTGTATTTTCCAATTGTAAACTTTCATCAGCTCGTTTAAAACAAACGAGAAAATAATCGAATAGAAAATAATAATGATGATGGTATATCTGACTGAATAGAAATTGGCAGCAGAAAAAAGAAGGTAACCAAGTATAAAAAACCAGCCAATACAAATAAACTTTTTCTGCAACGCTGATTTATACTTCAAGTGAAGTAATCCAATCCCGATTGTTATCATCAATATAAATCCTGGACCGAAAACATTTTTATGAGGTATATTAAATCCTAAAAATAAAATTATAGCGAAAATCACCACTTTTATATAAGTATTTATTCTCTTATCATGAGGGTTTTGAAGCTTTAACAATTTACATAAGGCACCTATAAACAAAAGACTAAAAACAAATAGATATCGGGCATCAAATATTGTTCTGTAATACTGAGAAAATTTATTTGAAACACTTCGCAGGTTTAAATCAATATGCCCAACATGAGCAGGAAATAAATACCAGCCTAACGAAATTTTTTGTTGAATGAAATGCCCCAAAATAAATACCAAAGGAATACTTGCTAATAAATATCGACGATAAGAAATTTTCTTTTCTGTATAATCATCATACAAAATCGACAACAAGATAAAAGGAAATAAAACCAATGCTGACTCCTTAACCAACATTGCTAAACCATAAAATAAAATATAATATTGCCATTTATTGGTCAGCGCAAAGTAAAAAGCAAACAAACAAAAGCTACCCAACATGACTTCTGGGAGCAATAAAGATGCTTGCGTAAAAAATAGCTCATTGAATGATAAAAATGCAATGCAAATTAACAAGGCATTAATAGAAAGAATATCTTTTAATTTATAAAAAATAAACAGCAATAAACCCACTGAAATAAACAATGCAAACAAGTGCAAACTTACAAGCGAGCCTCCAAAAACCTTACCCCATAGAAATGCCAATATATAAAACATTAATGGATGACCTCTTGTCAATTCGATGGTCGATTCATGAGAATAAAAGTGCATGCCTTCATTAATAAACTGTGTTATTGCATTGCCATACACCCATGCTTCATCCCAATAAAAAGGAAGATTTAAAAACTTCAACTTTGAAATAACGAAAAAGAGCAGTATTAAATAAAATACCAGATACCCAGTGTCATTGTTAAGCTTTCCTGAAAAAATACGTTTCAATAATGTCATTAAAAATATGTCAAGTAAGTATCATCTGATTTACTAACGCTTCATTGCTAAAAATAAAACTAATTTTATCATCTTGTGCAATTAACATCGAGACTTTGAACACATCAATTATAAAAGATTGGCAACAAGGTATTTTAACCTTATTCTCCTATGTTTTAATTGCATTGGCACTGTCTTATCTTTTTATGAGAGATATTCTTTTCAATCTCAATTCTGTGCAATTAGATCGAAGTGGCGATGGGTTCAAAAATTATTTTGCTTTTGCTTATCAATATAATCACGGAGAAGGATTATGGTTTGAAGGTATGCAATATCCTTATGGCGACTTATTGAGTTTTGCAGATGGTCAACCTATCATTTATCAATTATTTAGTTTATTGAAATCAATTGGCATTGACATCACTGGTCATGAATTATTTGTTGTGCAATCCCTACCAATTCTCGGCATAATATTAGGTGGTTTCATTTTGCACAGAATCATGCGATTATATGATCAATCAAATCTTTGGTCATTTGTAGTTGTGACAGCTTGTTTAGGGCTCAGTCCACAGATTTTTCGTTTTAACTCTCATTTTGCTTTAGCATATATGTTTTGTTTCCCTTTGGTTTGGTATATGCTTATTAAAAGCGAAAGGGAAAAGATAAGTAAGGTTGTTTTAGTAGTTGTTTTATCTGCGCTACTATTAATTTATGGTTTTATTCATCCATACCATTTATTGATATGTGCTGTTTTTTTATTAGCTTATTTTGGTGTCAAATTATTGGTTAAAAAGTTTGATTGGCATATCGCTTTATCAGCTATAATTCCCATTATTTTATTTCTAATAATTACCAACGCACAAGATATTTATGATGACAGGACGATGAATCCTTGGGGGTCATGGTTGTATAAAACTGAGGCACCTGATTTTCTTCCTTTTTATGGTTGGTTTAGCAGAATTTTCGATAACATATTACCATTACGTACAGATTACACAGAAGGATATGTTTACTTAGGAATTCTTGTTTTTGTTGTTCCGAGTTTATTTACATCAACTTTTGCTAAAAAAGATATTGTTATAGAAAAATTGAGCAAAGAGCTTTATTTATTTATAAGTGCTTCCGTTTTAGTATTAATGTTTGCTATGGGCATTCATTTATATCTGACCGATAACAAGATAAACGATTGGATTCCTACTTTAAAACATTTCCGCTCTTTAGGAAGGTTTTCATGGCCATTCTATTACATAGCTTTTATATCGTTAGCGATATATTTTAATAATATATTAAAAGCTACAAACTCAAAATATATTAAGTGGGGATTGTTAAGTTTTGTTTTGATTTTCTGGTTTCTTGATGTTTACAAATACACCGCTTTTTTCAACAGAAAAATTGAACACTACAAGGCGCCGAATGAACTGTATCAAAATACACGATTATTGGATGCATTGAAAACTTCAAATCTAACTGAAGACAATTTCCAGGGCATCATCCCATTACCTATCAGCACGGAAGGCGCAGAAAAATTTAATCCAAAAGATAATTGGTTTGTAAAGACTGAAGTCATTCCTTTTTCTTTTCAAACAGGCATTCCTTTTGTGGGAGCTTACATGTCAAGGACTTCACTTTCAAGAATTCTAAAACAATATCAATTGAGTTGTTCGCCTTATATTCAAAAAGAAGCATTAGAGGATTGCTCTTCGGAAAAAGACTTTCTTATCGTTGTGCATAAAGATGAAGAGAAGCAATTTGAAGACATTTTAAATCGTGCTTATTTCATTTCAGAAACTGAAGAGAATAAATTATATGGCATTTCAATTGACTCATTAAGTGAAACGAAAACAATTGCTGTTCCAGATAGTATTTCTCAACCAATATATTATGACAACTTCGATAATGAAAATCAAGGTATGCTTTCCAATGGCAGTTTATCAGCTAACGGAGAAACGATTATCCAAGATATTAAAGCAGATTCTTTAGATAATATAAATTTGATGTTTAGTATATGGTATAGAATCGATCCGGATAAAAGTAATGTGCCTTTGTTTTCAATTCGCTGCTTAGATGTTGATGGGAATATCGTTCAAAAAGATGATTATAATGATAAATCAACATTTAGATTTGAAGTCATTGGCAACTGGGTTCAAATCAAAAAAGAATTACGAATTGCCAAAAATACCTCAACCATAAGATGGATCGTCAATGCAGAGCACCTTTCATTGGATCATGCTCTTGTGACGTCAGAAAATGATTTGTTTTATAAAGAGTTGGGTAATGACTTCGCCATGATGAACCATATCATTGGCAAGAAAGAATAAGATGTTAGCAAAAATAAAAGACGTTAAAATCGGAGTTTTCTAATTGTTTTTTTATTTTTTCTTGCTCTCCTCTTTGTGCAACTGAAATAATTACTTGACTATCATTATTGATTTTTGAAATATCGATTTCTTCCAAAACAAAGCCATAGATTTCTTTTCCAATTTTATTTGGATTATCACAAATCCATAAAAAATCCACGCGATTTTCAATCAACAATTTTGCAATTCGTTTTCCTTTTTTTCCCGCACCCCACAAAATCAATTTATTGTTTCCATCATGATCTGATTGAATAAAGTGGTATACCTTTAAATCCAAAAAACTATTATCCGCATAATGATCATCTGTTCTTGATGTCCGATTTTCGTAATCCCTCCAATAATGCAAAATTTCATTGACTCCTATGACTTTCAAACCATGATTTCTAAAACGAAAACATAAATCATAATCTTCAGGATAAGGCCCATCAAAACCACCAGCATCAATTAAATCGTCACGGTATGTCATCCAACAAGGAGATGGAATAACACATTCTTTATAAATTTCGGTATAGTTTGATTCAGATTTGGTTAAATCATTTAACCAAGCTTCATATTTTTTATATCCATCACCAAGTACATCTTCAGAAAAATATTTCACACAGCCAACAGCAACATGTTCCCTCCCCTTTGATTTTAAATGATCAGCAAGCAACTGTATTTTTTGAGGAGACATTTTATCATCGGCATCCATTCTTGTGATCAACGCTCCTTTCGAATTATGAAAAGCTAATTTTAACGCGGCAACAATGCCATTGCCATTATTTGAGAAAACTTTAATTCTTTGATCGACCTCAGCATATCTGTTAAGAATGTGCATTGAATCATCAGACGAATGATCATTTACAACAATGAGCTCCCAATTTGTATAATCTTGATTAAGTATTGAATCCAAACATTCAACAAGATAAGGCTCAGCGTTTTTTACTGGCATTAATATACTCACCAAACTTGTTGAAATAGAATTCATGAATATTAATTAATCGCATTCATGTCTCTAACAGCTTCTTCTATTCCACGAGGTGTAAGGGGGTACATATCAATCATTTGCCTCAGAAGATTTATTGTAAAAGTATGGTGCCAATATTTCGTTGGCTCAGGATTTAGCCAAACTGTTTTCTTAAATTTCTTCCTTATTTTTTTATACGTTCTCAAACTGACACTATTCAATTCATAGGGTGCCATTGCTGCATCACCAATTATAAAGATGCGATAGTTTTTATCTTTGGATAAAATTTTATCTATAAATACTGGTTTAAATCTGCGGCTGTCAGAAAACACACGATCATATATTGTATTATGAAAATAATAGGTTTCTAAATCGTGTGCGAAACGTGTTTTCATCTTTTTAAACAACTCTTGAACCATTGGGATAAATGGATCCATCGAATATCCACCATTATCAATCAGTAAGATAACTTGTAGTTTTTCGTTTAAAATATTTTTTATTTCAGGAATAAATAAACCTCCTCTTTTAAGACCTTTCTTAATTGTAGATTCAACATCCAGTTGTTCATGAGCACTTTCTTCAGTGATGCCTTTAAGAGAAGCCAATGCCGCATCGACATTATTATCATTTATAATAGCGTCTAAATCAACAGGATAATATTTTCTATCGTTGATGACTTTCCTTGCCATTTTGCCTCCTCCAGAACCTCCTATACGAATGCCATCTTTAGCGGCTCCACCATGGCCAAAAGGAGAAATACCTCCAGTTCCAATCCAATGACTTCCTCCACTGTGTTTAGAGTTTTGTTGCTCTGCAATCTTTTTCAGTCTCTCCATTAATTCTTCTAATGACAAATCACTGTAATCTGCCATTTTATCTAAATGTTTATGGCGGACCTCTCCTGATTCGTCGCCCATGTCATCTTCAAGATTTGGATCGTCATTCTCAAAGATATCCTTCCCTGATATTATTTTCTTGATGTCATAAGTTGTCAAATGTACTTCATCTAAAAACCTATTAACTAATTGATCATCATCTAGGTCAAAATCTTTTTGTCTTTCCTTTATATCATCACGCCATTGCCGGAACGTTTCTGATCTGAGAATGGCATCATTAAGTCTTTCTCCATTTTGAATATCGATATTGAGAAAATAGTCATAAAATGCTCTGGTAAACGGACCCATCATTTCAGGATCTTTCACTACGATACCTTTTAAAACATTATACATGTCACCTAACGTCTTTACCAATCCTTTTGACATAGATTTACGTAACAATAAAAGCGTGCGGACATCTGCATGCAATTTATAATCACGGAGTTTATTTGGTAAAGTTTCTAACATTCAATTTTAATTAGGCGTTGACCTTCTGCTATAGTCATCAGGATTTCTAAGAATAGCTTTTTGTATTTTTTCTAGATCCGATTGTGTTTTTATCAACGCACCGATACCTTCCAAGTTTTCAATTTTTTCGATCGCTTCTTTCTCTGAATATTGTTTGATGTATTTCAACCAATTTAGAATCTCTCTTGTTGTTGGAGCTCTTTCAAGGCCTATATTTCTTAAGTGATAAAATACATCTAAAGCAACATCGACTATTTTTGTTTCAATTTTGGGATAATGCTTAGCAATGATTTCTCTCATGACATCGGCATCAGGAAAATGTATGTAATGATAAATGCATCGGCCTTTAAAAGCTGTTGGTAATTCTTGTTCACGATTTGACGTTATAATTATCGCTGGCATATCTTCTTCTGATACTTCGATAACTTCACCTGATTCCGGTAAAATAAATTTTCTATGACTCAATGCATAAAGCAAATCATTAGGAAATTCTCTTGGTGCCTTATCTATTTCATCAATGAGTAAAATAGAATTTGGGGAACTGAATGCTTTGGCTGCCGGACCTAGTACAACGTAGTCAGAAAGGTTTTCAGTATCACGTCCACCCGTTGATAATTTCTGACTTAACCCTTTCTCTTCTCGTTGTGCATTTAAAATTTCAATTTGTGAATCACGCAGATATTTTACATGATCAAATCTAGCTACAAATTGTTCAACATTACTTTTTGAGCCTACAGGATAAACAAAAAGTTCTAAGTCTAAATCTTTTGAAAATTGAATAGGAAGTTCGGTTTTTCCAGTTCCTGGTTCGCCCTCTATCAATAATGGCATCCCTAGCGTACGTGCCATGTGAAATGCTTGTGCCAAATCTAGGTCACATAAATATTTTTCAGAACCTGTCCAGAATGATGTATTCGCCATTTTTTAATTTGAACTTCAAAGATAATCTATTTTTAAAAGTTCTGTCAATCGGCTATAACTTGAAAGTTCTGCTACTAAATGCTTGAGCTAACTCCAATTTAAGATTTAGCACGAACAGCTTCAACGCCATCAACATCATAGACGAGAGGATCTCCTAATAATTGAGCGCCATTTTGATCTATTATATAATCATTCTCAATTCTGATGCCGCCAAAATCTTTATATGCTTTAATGGCATCGTAATTTAAAAATTCAGAATGCAACCCTTCAGAAGCCCACTGATCAATAAGTTGAGGAATGAAGTAAATGCCTGGCTCGATTGTAATAGCATTACCATTTTTCAAAGGCCTTCCTAATCTCAATGATTTCAAACCGAATTCAGTGGAACGTCTGATTGTTTCATCATAACCCACAAAATTTTCTCCCAAATTTTCCATGTCATGTACATCCAAGCCAATCATATGTCCCAGACCGTGAGGAAAAAACAATGCTTGTGCTCCATCGTCTACGGCAGCTTCAGGATCACCTTTCATTAATCCTAATTCTGTAAGACCTTTTGCAATTTCAAGGCCAGCAAGTAGATGAACATCCTTATAATAAACACCTGGCTTACTTGCTTCAACAGAAACATCAAGCGCAGCTTTGACGATATTATAAATATCTTTTTGTTTATCACTAAAAGTCTTACTCACAGGATAAGCCCTTGTCATATCTCCAGCATAACCAGAACTGTGTTCTATTCCTCCATCAAATAACAAAAGGTCACCGTCTTGTAATATGTTGTGATAATTATGATTGTGGAGCGTTTGACCATTAGTAGTCATAATGGGTGTAAATGACCACCTGGCATCATTATCAAAAGCAAACTTACTTGCTAAACCTACCAATTCATATTCTGACATTCCAGCTTTTGCATTCGCCATTATGGTTTCATGCATTTTTGCTGTAAGGCCTGCGGCTTTATGTAAGTAAGTAATCTCTTCTTGGGATTTAATATTGCGCTGGTCAATAATGGCTAAGATTAATTTCAAAGAAGGGTTAAGTTCTTTTATATCAAGATACTGTTCCAGTTTGATTGTGTGCGCAGAACGATATGGAGGTAAGTACATGGTAGCTTTATCCACGTAATCAAAAACTTCGACTGAGGGTACAACTTTTTCAATACCCGCTTTTGCAGCCAGGTCAGCTAACTTTTCTTGGTCACCCATCCAAACAATATGATCCATCGATATATCATCACCAAACAAAATAGTTTCCCCTTTATCTACATCAATAACTGCGTTTAAGCCAGGTTGATTTAATCCGATATAATATAGAAATGAGCTGTCTTGGCGGAAAGGATAATAGTTGTCTTCGTAATTTACACTGCTGTTACTATTTCCAAGTAATAAAACCTTTCCACTTTGTAAAGTTTTCATTAATTGTTCGCGTCTGCTTGTATAGGTTTCAGCAGAAAAAGGAAAAGTCGATGCACTCATGATATTATAATTGGTATTGTTTAATTTTTACTTATTATCAAAATAAGTCAAACTTTCTTCGATTCGCAAAGTACTGATATTCTTATCATAGATGCAATCTCCAATTTTATTTAATAGTGAGAAATTTATTTGATCACCAGTATTCTTTTTATCTTTTAATATCAATTCTAGGATTTCATTTTTAATGGGTAACAGTTTTAAATCAATATTGTAGAAGCCATCAATAAACGTTCTAATTTCCTTTAACGCAGGACCATCTAACAAACCTTCTTTATAACTAATGTATGCTTCGCAAATCATGCCAATGGCAATAGCTTCTCCATGTAACAAATGATTAGGAGAATCTAAAAAATGAGATTCAACCGCATGACCTATTGTATGGCCAAAATTTAAAATTTTCCTCAGACCTTTTTCTAATGGATCCTCTTTTACAATATCATTTTTGATGTTAACGGATGTTTGCACCAACGCTTTCCAATCACTATCTTCAATTTTAGGAAACGATTGTTTAACCGATTGCCATAATGATTCTGATCGAATTAATCCATGTTTGATAACTTCAGCGAAGCCACTTTTCAGTTCTCTATAAGGCAATGTTTTTAAAAATTGTGTCTCTATCCAAACCAGTTTAGGATTTTGAAATAGACCGATCATGTTTTTAATGCCTAAGAAGTCTATCCCCAGTTTTCCTCCTACTGAGGCATCAACTTGTGAAAGCAAGGTTGTCGGCATTTGTATAAATGTTACACCTCTCATATATGTAGACGCTACAAATCCTCCCATATCACCTATAACGCCACCACCTAAATTTATAATCAAGCTTTTTCTGTCACACTTATTTTTCATTAATGCATCCCACATTAATGTACAAGTTTTTAAATTTTTAAATTTTTCACCCGATACAATTTGAATGCTGGAAAATGGTGTTTTTAAATATTTTTCTAATATGGGAAGGCACAATAATTTTGTGTTTTCATCAACGATGACAAAAATTTTAGAAGGCTTTAATTGCTCGATAAATGAAACTAAAATCGATGGGTTTTCATCAATTAAAACATTGTAATCTTGGCTATGAATTACAGGCATTATCCTAAGGTATGAAGTTTTGTAAAACTTGTTGCAACGGCCTTTTTTGAAAAAAGAGCTTTGGTTTCAGTCCATGTTTCTTTAAACAAATCTGAGTATCTGTAATTATTTAAATCTTCTTCAGATTGCCAATGGCTGTAAGTTGTAAAAATGTTATTTCTAGCATCAGTACCTTGTAAAAGCTCTAAGTATTGACAACCTGAAAATGAACGAATTCTTTCTTTTTTCTCTTCAAACACTTTTTTAAATGCTTCAATATTTTCACGCTTAAATTCCATGGTAACAATACGTACTATCATGATTCTAAAAATTTAATTTGTATTGTTTCGTCTTTCATTAAATGTAATTGAGAAGCTGCTTTTCCCATATTTATTGCGATCTCTAAGTAGTTTGCTGAGTTGAACAAACATACAACTTCACCTACAGCTACGTCAGAATAGATATTACTTATTTCTCTTACGGGATCATAATATTTGAAGAACAATTCGAAAGGTCTGTTTTTTCTGATGTGTTCAAAAAATTCTCTATGTACATTTAAAATAACATTCTCAAACTTATCTATATGAATGATCGTTGCCCGAATTTCATTATTGGTGACAACGGGTTGAATGTCGAGTTTTTTGACATAATTATTTAATGGCGGTCCTACTTCAGTAATCGCCATATTTTGGGATATTAAACTGACGCCGTGAGCAAATAAATTAAACAAGGAATTTTCACCATCATCTAGAAGGATTTTATAAATAGCATCCTCATTTACTGAATCGAATGCAAGAGAAAAAACACCATTATTTGGCCCTATAAAAAAGTGGTTTTTATATTCGAAAAGAACCACTTCAAAATCGGGATCATAGTAATTATTGACAGCAACGATATGAATCGTTCCTTCTGGAAATTTTTTGCAACATGCACTCAAGTAAAAAGCTGCTTGACTGATATCATGTGTATCTATGTCATGGGAGATATCAATAATTTGAATATCTGAATTATGGCTAAGAATAGCGCCTTTTAAAAGTGCTGCGTAGTAATCACTTTCTCCAAAATCTGAAATTAATGTAACAACCTGCATCCTTAGTATCTAGAATTTGAACAAAGTTAACAATTGCATTGGCAATGACAATAATTGATCAATGAAATGAATCTCATATTAACTCATCAGCTAAAAATTTAGCTGTATGGCTCTTCTTGTTTTTAACCAATTTTTCTGGAGTTCCTGAAAAGACTATTGTGCCTCCTGCATTTCCACCCTCTAAACCTACATCTATGATGTGATCCGCTACTTTTATTACATCCATATTATGTTCGATAACCACAACTGTATTGCCCTTTTCGACCAATTTATTTAGTACGGCTAGTAAATGTTTGATATCCTCAAAATGTAAACCTGTCGTTGGTTCATCTAAAATATAGAACGTATTCCCCGTATCTTTTTTTGATAATTCCTCTGCCAATTTAACACGTTGTGCTTCTCCACCAGAAAGACTGGTCGCTTGTTGGCCTAAAGTAATGTAGCCTAATCCAACGTCTTCCAAAGTTTTAAGTTTGCGATATATCTTTGGTATGTTTTTAAAAAACACAACAGCTTCTCTTACAGAAAGGTTAAGTACATCAGAAATGTTTTTTCCTTTGAACATAATCTCTAAAGTTTCTCTTTGGAAGCGCTTACCCAAACACTCTTCACATTCAACATAAACATCAGGTAAGAAATTCATTTCAATTAATTTCATGCCGCCGCCTTCGCATGTACCACATCTCCCCTCTTTCACATTAAAAGAAAATCTTCCTGGTTTATACCCTCTGATTTTTGATTCTGGTAGGTCAGAAAATATTTTTCTTATATCAGTAAACACTCCAATGTAAGTTGCTGGATTTGATCTTGGTGTTCTACCAATTGGACTTTGATCGATCTCAATAACTTTGTCTACATGTTCAAGTCCTTGAATAGATTTATAAGGTAAAGGTCGCTTAATACTTTTATAAAAATGTTGCCTCAATATATGATATAATGTATCATTGATGAGTGTCGATTTTCCACTTCCTGATACACCTGTGATGCAACAAAATGTGCCCAGAGGAATCGTTAAATCCACATTTTTTAAATTATTGCCTTGAGCCCCTTTTAGCTGAATTTTTTTACCATTCCCTTTTCTTCTTTTTTTAGGCACTTCTATTTGCATCCGATTATTAAGGTATTGTGCAGTAATGCCTTTTCCTTTATTGAAAGCTTTTGGCACACCTTCATCAACAATATCTCCACCATGCTTACCAGCACCAGGACCCAGATCAATCAAATAGTCTGAAGCCAACATAATGTCTTTGTCATGTTCGACAACAATAACTGTATTACCAATGACTGTTAAATTTTTTAATGCTGTTATTAGTCTTTGGTTATCTCTTTGGTGAAGACCAATACTTGGTTCATCCATGATATAGGTTATACCTGATAATTGTGACCCAATTTGTGTGGCCAATCGTGTTCTTTGGGATTCACCGCCTGAAAGCGTTCTGGTAGGACGATTTAAGCTTAAATAATTTAAACCAACATCTAATAAAAACTGCAAGCGCATTCTTATTTCTTTCAAAATATCTTTAGCAATGGCCTTTTGTTTTTTGTTTAAATGTTTTTCTACTCCAGAAAACCATTCACTCAATTCATCGAGATCCATCGTTGCCAGATGACCAATGTGCTTTTCGCCTAATTTGAAATGAAGAGATTCATTTTTAAGTCTGTAGCCTTCGCATTCAGGACAAGTAATGACAACCATAAAATCTTCTGCCCAGCGGCGTATTTTTTCTGAAGTCGATGTTGATTGCCATCGGCTCAACATATTAATCAAACCCTCATGTGCCAAATTATAAATTAAATCATGTTTGCTGTAATTTAGCTTATGATCGAAAACTTCGTCACCGCCATTTAAAATAATGTCAAGCGCCTCTTCAGGAATTTCCTTGATAGGTGACGCAAAGCTGAAGTTATATTTTTTGGCAATTTGGCGTAACTGCTTGAATGTAAAATTATCCCTCACCTCGCCAAAAGGAACAATACCTTGTTGATTTATACTTTTGGAATCGTCAGGAATAACTTTTTCCATATCCACATCGTGGCAATTGCCTAGACCTTTACATTTTTTACACGTTCCGTATGGTGAATTAAATGAAAAACTGTTTGGAGATGGTTCCTCGTAAGAAATGCCAGTTTCAGGACACATCAATCGTTTACTATACGTTCTGACTTCGTCCTTATCATTATCAAGCAACTGAATAAATTCTGTGCTTTGTTTGAAAGCAATTTGAGTTGATTGCACAAGCCTATCCTTTTTATCGGGCATTACTTTTATCCTATCGATCACGATTTCAATATCGTGAACTTTATATCTGTCCAATTGGAGACCAGGAACGAGATCCACAATTTTTCCATCTACTCTTACTTTGGTATATCCCTTTTTACGTGTTTGTTCAAATAAGTCTCTATAGTGACCTTTCCTTGCTCTGATGACAGGTGCTAAAATGGAAATTTTTCTTCCCTTATAATTTTCTAAGATATGGTCAATAATCTGTGTGTCAGTATATTGAACCATTTTCTTACCTGTATTATAGCTGTAGGCTTCTCCAATTCGAGCATACAACAGACGCAGAAAATCATAAATCTCAGTTGTTGTACCGACAGTACTTCGAGGATTCCAAGCTGTTGTTTTTTGTTCTATTGAAATTACAGGACTGAGGCCGTCAATTTTTTCTACATCTGGACGCTCCATTTTTCCAAGAAATTGGCGAGCATAAGATGAAAATGTTTCCATGTATCGACGTTGACCTTCTGCATATAAAGTATCAAATGCCAGTGATGATTTTCCACTTCCACTCAAACCCGTAATGACAACCAATTTGTTTTTGGGGATGCTGACGTCGATATCTTTGAGATTATTCTCTTTAGCGCCAATTATTTCAATAAAGTCTGTATCCTTCAATCTTGTATTGTATAAACTTTCAAATATATGAAAAAGTAGAATACGAGGTTAACAAGATAGTTGAGATAATCAATGGACCTGACAGGTCCTACAACCTGACAGGTTCTAAAGCATGTGATATTCAGAGGTTTATAAAAAGGGGTGCTCGAAATGACCTGACAGGTCCTACAACCTGACAGGTCATTTAATGTAAATTGTCTAGCATCTCAAACACCAACTTCTTCAATACCGGAATTGATTTATTGGCGACTTCAATCACACTTTCAACAGTTGTAGGTGTAATATCTTCTATTGGCATACACACATTTGTGACTATAGAAAAAACCAACACATCCATCCCACAATGATTTGCTGCAATAACTTCAGGTACAGTTGACATGCCGACCAAATCAGCACCAATTTTATTGAGGTATAAATATTCTGCTGGCGTTTCCAAACTGGGACCCTGAAAACAAGCATAGACTCCCTCTTCCAATTTAATATCTAAATTTTGAGCTATTTGAATTGTCTGTTTACGCCATTCTTTATTGTATGCATCTGACATATCCGGAAAACGAGGGCCAAAATTGCTTTCATTGGGACCTCTTAAAGGATTATCAGGAAGTAAGTTGATATGGTCTTTTACCAAAACCACTTGGCCTGCTTTATAATGAGATTGTAAACCACCAGCTGCATTGGTCATTATTAACTTTTGAATGCCAAGGCAAAAGAGAATTCTGATGGGAAATGCAACTTCTGCTGCAGAATAACCTTCATAATAATGCAAACGACCACTTAAGGCACAATACCTATTGTCATTATATTCTAAAACAAGAAATTCTCCTTTATGAAACGTAGCATCTCTTAAATGAGGAATTTGAGAAAAAGGTATTTTTTTGACTATTTTAAATTCCTCAAGGATAGGATTCAACCCTGATCCTGTGATAATGCATAAATTGCCAAGATCTGTTATTTGTTGTTTTATAAATTTAGCCGCTCCAGCTGCTTTATTAAAGATATCCTCCATAATGCAAATATAAATGC
>JABDKX010000036.1 GCA_013001975.1 Saprospiraceae bacterium
CATCCAACTGGTTTGGACATTCAATGATGGTAATGTCGTATCTCAATTAGAAGGCAATAATGTAAATTATATTTGGACAACCGATGGACCCTATAGTATTGAATTGCTTTCAAAAAACATATCTACAAATTGTGAATCAGAATCTGTAACGACTCAATTAAATACCAGTTCATCTACATCAATTGAAGGCGACGCTGTCGTATGTTTGGAAGAATTAAAAGAATACGAGTTAACTGGCGTCCAAAGTAACAATATCATCTGGTCGATTACGCCACCTACAGCTGGAAACTTTTTGGTTAATTCTGGGAACACTGCAGAGATAATTTTCTTCGAATCTGGCAATCACAGATTAACCGCATCGTTCTGTGGGTTTATTAGGGACTTTGATGTAGAAGTGGAAGATCCGCCATCGTTTACTTATAATGCACCAATAGGCATTTGTTCAGGCGAAACAGATCGCATGACAATTAGCGGTGATTTAGATTTGAGTTTTATAGTAAAAGATGAAGACATGAATGTCGTGTCAACATCCAGAGATTTTCAAATTGGTCCAGGTATTTATACGATTGAAGCCATCAGTCCAATTGGTTGTTCTGAAATTGAAGTTGTCAGCATCGACAACTATGACTTACCCGATATTAGGATTTCTACACCCGATGAAAAAGGGTTTTGCCAATTTATTTCACCAGTCACTTTTTATGGTTTAAATGCGAACGATGGTTATACCTTTGAATGGTTTAAAGATGGTGTGGCGTTAGGACGGAGTGATGAAATAATCAATGTGACCGAATTTGGTACATATACGTTAGAGGTCACAAATATTAATGGTTGTAAAAAAACTTCAAATGCTATAAGATTATTTCAAAACTGTACTGTTGGCGGCTGGTGTGATGGAAGATGTGAAAGCCTGAATCTTTGTGAATCTCCAGACAGTATTAAATTTGAAGCGACACAATTGGGTTTTTGTAACACTTATAGTTTCAGAAATACATCATCTCCAGGTGTTGATGTGAATTCTCTATTTTATGATTTTGACGATCCTCAAAGTGGCATTAATAATCGCACTTATCTGCCAGACGCTGATCACGTATTTAGCCATGCTGGATACTATACCGTTATGCTTTTAGGATTCGTTCCCTCACTTGCAGATCCATCGCTGTATTGTGATGACTATGAAGTTGTACAGATTGAAGTTCCTGTAGCTGCAAATTTTGAATTTCAAAAATCATGCGCAAATACAGAATATAATTTTCTTGACAAATCTACATTTGATAACAATAATATAATCACAAATTATGAATGGGATTTTGGCGATCCTTCCAGCGGTGCAGACAATACATCAAACGATAGAAATCCAATGCATACTTATTCTCAAAGTGGAAAGTATTTTGTTTCTCTTACTATAACTTCTGGTACAGGATGTATTGCACGAATAATAAAAGAAGTTGAAGTATTGCAAACACCTGTTTTTGATCTTAACCTCCCATTTGAACAATGTATAAATGAATCTATTAAATTCGAAGCTTTAGATACTGGCAACCTTATTAAATTTTTATGGGAATTTGACGATCCGACAGGAGGCAATTCTAACTCCGTGGCTTCAAGCACAACATTACATAAATTCGGAACACCCGGCATTTATAATGTCAGTTTAACCTGCGAAAATAACTTAGGGTGTAAATCCACAGTTGTAAAATCATTTCAAGTTGGCATTAATAGTTTGACTGGAGATATCAGCATTGATAAAACACTACCTGTTTGTGAAGGCGATAGCGTAACGATGACAGCGCCTAACGGAGGTGTAGCTTACTTGTGGTCAAATGGCCATATAGGACAAAGTATAAAAGTAACTGATCCCGCAGAATACAGTGTCACAGTTATAAATAGTGACGCCTGTGACTATGTCCCACAATCTGTGTATTTAACGGTATTACCAAAGCCTGATATAAGCATTACCGGTTACACTTATGAGGATAACTCTTTTAATGGCGAACCACATTATAAAACACTTGAAATCTGTCAATATGAATATTTTACATTAAGTACCCAATACATTGTTGGTGCGACTTACAGTTGGTCAACAGGTGGCAACCAGTTTTATAATTCGGGCATTCAACCAAACAATTTGATACCCGGAGATCATACAGTAACTGTAGATGTCACCACTAATAATGGTTGTACATTTACAAGTGATCCTTTTATAATCACTGTTCATCCACTTCCCGATAATTTTACAATCTCAAGTAACAATTCACCCCTTTGTGAAGGAGAAACTTATACATTATCAGTCGACGCGCCAAATCCATCTTATGAATACATTTGGAGCACAGGCCAGTTAGGTGAGCAAATTGAAGTGATTGCACCAGGCAGATATTATGTACAAGCCATAAATGAATTTGGTTGCGATAGATTCAGTAATACTTTGACCTTACATGCCAAACCAGATGTCAGCTACTTTCAAACAGGTTGCTTGGAAACGTGTTTCCCCGACGAAATATGTTTTCCTTTAAATTTAGGCGGATCAATCATTACTTGGGTTAAAGATGGAGAAGTCGTTTCTGGACAAAACAGCAATACTTTAACTGTTGACGAAGCAGGAGAATACCAAGTTATAATTGCATCTTTTGCAGGTTGTATCGATACAAGTGCTATATTAACACTTGAAGCAAAACCAAATGATCAATCGGTTAGTGGAACGGTTTTCTTAGATGAAAATGATAACGATATTATTGATGGACTTGATGAAGTCTTAGATAATATTACTGTTAATCTTATGACAGGAAGTACAATACTAGAGACTTCAATGACAGATATCACTGGGCAATATGTCTTTGATCCAGTTACCAGTTTGAATACTTACATTCTAATTGATACAACTGGCACAGGATTAACTGTTCCTGATTCAGAATTAAGGCTTGACCTCATTTTTGATCAATGTATAGAAGAAAAAATACTTGACTTTCCACTTTCTAAGAATTGCGAACCTATAATTGAAAATATAACATTAGAAACATGCTCAGGGAGTCAAGTTAGCTTTAATGGCGTGTTTTATAATGAAGGAGATTCGGACATGGTCACAATTCCAAACTTTTCAGGATGTGATACCACATTTCAATTAAATGTGATTGCATCTTCTATAACTGCTCCTACCCTATCCGCTTCAAATGCTTGCCAAGGCATTGATAATGGAAGCTTGGAAATTTCTGGTTCCGATATTGGAGACTTACAATTTTCTGTAGACAACAATACTAATTTTACTTCAGATGTATACTTCAATAATTTATCTGTTGGCACGCATATAATTTTTGTTCAAGATTCAAATGGATGTGAACACACTTTTAATTTTGAAATTCTTGAAAGTGATGCGCCGCTTGTCGATGCCATTACAACACCAAGTTGTTTTGATGCGAATAATGGTGCATTATCCATTGAAACATCTGAAGTTGGATTGAGCTACTCTATTGATGGCATTAACTATAGTAATGATATAGTGTACTCAAATCTTTCACCAAATAATTACGATTTAAATGTGATCGATCAGGAAGGTTGTAATTATACCATTCCTTTTGAAATTCTTGAAAACTTTGAGCCTACATTAAGTATTGATGCTCTTGAATCATGCCCTCAAGAAAACAATGGATCAATTCAAGTTAACACTATGGATTTGGGATTATCATATTCTATTAATGGTATTGATTTCGATTCATCACCATCGCTTAACAATTTATCTGCTGGGGCTTATACACTTTCAGTTATGGATGATAACGGATGTGTTTATGATTACTCTGCAGAGATTTTAGAATCTCAAGCACCGAATATAAACTTTAATATAAATCCGAGTTGTGAAAATTTAGAAAACGGAAGCCTGGAAATTATATTATCGGATCCTACTTTGAGTTACTCAATCGATGGCAGTACTTTCAACAATAGTCTTTTATATGAAAATCTGGCAGCTGGAAATATGACACTCTACGTTACAAATACCAATAATTGTGTCTTTGAATTTCCGATAACAGTACCAACGAGTTCGCAACCTAATATCACTTATTTGACAATGCCAAGCTGTGACAATGAGGATAATGGAAGTTTGGAAATAATGGCAACTGGAAATATCTCATATTCGATAGACGGTATCAATTTTATAAATCAAAATACATTCAACAATTTAAGCAGTGGTGATCAAATGCTGACTGTGCAAGATATCAATGGATGTGAATATGTTTTTCCGTTTACAATAGAAGTATTTGAAGCGCCTGATTTGACATTTAATTCACAAGTGGCTTGTGCTGATGATGGCAATTTAGATATCATTATAAATGATGGTGGCAATTATATGTTTTCACTAACAAACACAAATTTTAGTTCAAATACACTCTTTACAAATTTAACTCAAGGCACATATCCGATTTTTGTACTTGATGATAATAATTGCGTTCACGAATTTTCATTTACTATCGATGCTGTTGTTGAACCATTATTACAATTCAACACAACACCATCTTGCGACCAAATGCAAAATGGAAGTATCGCCATAAGCAGTAATAGTAATTTATTAGAATTCTCCATTGATGGTATTTCTTACGCAACTGAGAATACATTTGAAAATTTGAATCCAGGTGATTATACAATATATGTACAAGACGAATATGGTTGCATTTCAACACATGAATTTACAATAGAAACCATCGAGGTGTTGGATGTTAATTTTGTTGATCCAGTTATGGATTGCTCATCAACTGAAATCAATTTATCTCCAGAAATATTATCAGGTACAGATTTGGTTTACAATTGGAGTAATGGAAGTACAGATTCAGAAGTGTCTATTTCGAATTCAGGAAACTACGCTGTAACCATCAGCAATGGATGTGAAACAACGGCATATCAATGGAATTTAGAATTCAATACAATGACTGAGGAAAACATGTTTACACCAAATATTTTTTCCCCGAATAATGACGGCAATAATGACGAATTCAAAATTTTCAAGTCTGTGGATATTGAAGTTACAGATTACAATTTGATGATCACAGACAGGTGGGGCAACAAAGTATTTGAAACAAAAGATTTTGATTCATTCTGGGATGGACGATTACATGAAAAATATGTCAATTCCGGTGTTTATGTTTGGATGTATACGTTAAATGGTATTTATTGTAATCAAGATATTCAAATAAGCGATGCCGGTGACTTGACTGTTATAAAATAAAGAAAGGGGTGTAAATTCACATTATTAAGCCGATGATTTTATGTTATCGGCTTTTTTTATTCTCCATTGTAAATTTGTTAAATAATTAAGTATTAATATCTTGTTTGCTTGATGGCAAAATCATATGTACATACTGAAGTTGATGGGCAAAAACTTAAATTAAGCAACTTGGATAAAATCATTTATCCTAAAGCAAAAATTACTAAAGCCCAGATCATTAGTTACTATCTGGAAATTGCTCCCATAATATTAAAGTACATCGGTGAAAGACCATTAACATTGATCAGGTTTCCTGATGGTATTGATAATACAAAGTTTTATGCTAAGTCAAAACCTAAGTGGACACCTGAATGGATCAAATCGCACAGCATACGTCATAGTGAAGAAAGTACCCACTACATTGTTGCAGATAGCAAACCAACAGTGGTGTGGCTGGCAAATCTGGCCGCTTTAGAATTACATCCCATGCAAATGACCACAGCTGAGATGGATAAGCCTGACCACTTTATATTTGATCTTGATCCGCCTGAAGGCGGTGATTTTGAAGATGTGAAAACTGTTGCCATAAATTTGAATACATTCCTCAGACAATTCAACTACCAACCTTTTGTAAAAACATCAGGTAGTAAGGGCATCCACATTTATATTCCAATATTAAAAAAATATGCGCATGATGAAATGATTGACACGGTCAAAAAGTTGGCTTCGAATTTTGTGAAACAAAATATGGACACTTGTACATTAGCCATATCTAAAGAAAAAAGACAAGGCAAAATATTAATTGATATTTTGCGCAATCATGAATCGCATACAACAGTTGCACCTTACAGTTTAAGAGGAAAATATGGAGCGCCCATTTCTTATCCTATCCATTGGGATTTACTACCAGACATGACATCTTCCAAACACATCACAATCAGCAATTATAAAAACTACCTTGAAAAATATGGAGATATGTGGTCTGATTTTTATGCTTCAGCTAAACCCTTGCATACAGATAAAAAAGATCATTCTAAAGTTGATGAAAAGGTGAAGGAGAAACTTCAATCTTATTTTGATAAAAGAGATTTTGACAATACACCTGAACCTGGTTTAGAACTCGACAGCAATGAAAGCAATCGCTATTGCATACAATTACACAACGCAAGTAATCTTCATTATGACTTGAGGCTAGAGCATGAAGGAACGCTGCTTAGTTGGGCCATTCCGAAAGGTCTGCCGTTTACTGAAGGTGTAAAAAGAATGGCGATTCAAACAGAAGATCACCCAATTAAATATTTGACATTTGAAGGCATCATTCCCAAAGGACATTATGGTGCAGGTGAAATGTGGGTTTTTAATTCTGGTCACTTCGAATGGATAGAAAAAAAAGAAAACAAATATAAGTTTACATTAAAAAGTAAACACTTACATAGGTCGTACAACTTATTCAAAACACAGAACAACCAATGGTTAATTCAGATGATTTCAAAAAAGGATTCAAAAAAATTAGAATTACCTATTGAACCTATGCTGGCTAAACAAGCGAAGACAGTACCAACCGCTTTGAAGTACCTCTATGAAATTAAATGGGATGGTATCAGATGTATCATTCATCTTCAAAATGAAGAAGTCAAAATATATTCACGAGCAGGAAGAGATATTACGGCTCGATTTCCTGAAATTACAAATCCAGATTATTTTGATATTGAAACTGGAATCTTTGATGGCGAAATCGTTTGCTTGGATGCTGAAGGTAAACCACAATTCAGCAATGTGATTTCTCGCATGCATACGCAAGGAAAATTGAAAATTGAAAAACAACAAAAGGTGAACCCTGCAGTTTGCTATTTATTTGATGCTATTTTTTATGATGGTGTTTTTATAAATGAAGAACCGCTGACCAGAAGACAAGCATGGTTAAACTGTGCTCTTAAAAGAAATAAAACCGTTAGGATTAGCGAAGCCATATCTGATGGGCCAGGACTTTTTGAAGCAACGAAGCAAATGGGTCTAGAAGGCATTATGGCAAAAGATAAAAATGCACCTTACTTAATAGCGCAAAGATCAAATGCTTGGATAAAAATAAAGCACAGATCGGTCGCAGAATGCTTAATCGCAGGTTACACGAAAGGTGAAGGAGACAGATCAAATCTCTTCGGGTCGTTGCATCTACTAAATGATACCGGGGAAGAAATAAAATATATGGGAAAAGTAGGAACAGGATTTGATACTAAAAAAATGAAATCATTGTTAAAAGAATTTCAAAACCACATCATCAACAAAAAACCATTTAAAGATAAAACGGATGATGATTATTCATCTGTTTGGTTAAATCCTGTTTTAAAATGTAAAATTCAATATGCTTCCCTATCTTCGACTGGAACATATAGAGAGCCTGTTTTTATTAAACTATTAAATTCATAATATGAGATCAATTTGGAAAGGTCATATTCGTTTTTCCTTGGTAACAATTCCAATTCAAGTTTATAGTGCCATCAATTCAAAAAATACAATAAGCTTTCGACAACTTCATAAAGAAGATCATGGAGCTATTGGTTATTCGAAAGTGTGTAAGTCTTGTGATAAAAAAGTGCCATATGCGGATATTGTAAAAGGATATGAATACGAACCAGATCAATATGTTATTCTTGAAAAATCCGATTTTGCTAATATCAAATTAAAGAGTAATAAAGCCATCGACATAGAAGCATTTGTTGATTTAGATGAAGTCCACCCTACGCTTTTTGAATCGGTTTATTTTGTCGGACCAAATGGAGAAGTGGCAACAAAAACTTTCAATCTATTTGCCCAAACAATTAAAAAAACCAAAAAAGCAGGATTAGGAAGAATCATTCTCAGAGACAAGGAAGACGTCGTTCTTCTAACGGAGCATAAAGGTGGGCTTATTATGTATAAAATGAGATATCCCTATGAAATTAGACAGATAGAGAATGTTCCAGATTTGAAAGAAGCAGAAGTGGAAGAAGCGCAACTCAAGTTGGCAGAAACTTTGGTAGGCTCACTTTCAAAAAAATTCAGTGAAATCAATTTTGAAGACAGATATCGTGAAGCATTACTCGAAATGGTTGAATCAAAAATTGATGGCAAACAAATTATCAATATTACTGAAAGTGAAGACGAAGCACCTGTTGTTGATATTATGTCAGCTTTGAAGAAAAGTATTGATGAAGCTAAAAGAAAAGGCGCATAAAAAAAGAGGATATTTTTCAA
Source organism: Saprospiraceae bacterium (assembly GCA_013001975.1). GTDB lineage: Bacteria > Bacteroidota > Bacteroidia > Chitinophagales > Saprospiraceae > RFSX01. The sequence goes on from JABDKX010000036.1 coordinate 8,420, forward strand.
ATATCCTCTCCAAATCAGAAAATACGAAGTATAACTTATACTATGCATTTATTTTTATGATGGATTAAAATCCGACCGACCGGTCTTTCCGGGTCGATCGGCTTAACCAACTAAATACAAATCATTTTTTAGAAAACGTGATTGCGATGGTATATTTTGTATTAAATTCCAAATCACCCGCTTCTACAGTCTTGTAATTCAATCTCGATTTAATCGATCTGTCTAAGTCTGCACTAGATGTTGATAAAACCATTATTTCAGCTTTATCATTGATCATAAAATCGATGTATACTTTTTGTGAATCGCCATCAATTTGGTCGATATCAAAATTTTTCAAATGTTTTTGGAATTGCTTTTGTAAAGTTACTTTAGGACCTTCGTAGCTGCTATTTGCAAATGAAGAAAATGCGAATAAACCAACTAAAAGAAAAGATAGGATAAAAGATTTTTGATTTCTCATGGTACTTAGATTTAATTGTTTAATAAATTTTTCAATTTCGAATGTATACCAAAGTAACGATGGATTTGCTGTTGAAGTTACATCGAAAAGATCAATCGGTAAAAAAAGCCGTCGAATGTGGCAGTTTTATTGACGAAATATATTTTAGACATAAAACACTGTTTTACAGTATATTACAACTTGTAAAAGCGCATTATTTTTTTGACAAATAGACTTTACATGTACACAAATCACAACTTCTAACTGTTAACCTATATACGCTAGTCTACCTTTTTCCATCTTATAAATTGAACATCAGAAGATGGTGCATTTGGGTCTTCACTAATAAATGGATATTGAACTTTTGAAAGAAAAAGCCCTTGTGGATATGCCGTTTTAATGTTTATTGGAAGATGTTCAATGAAGGACTTTTCAAACGCTTCAATACTTAACCTACCTTCCCCTACTGCAAACAATCGAGAAACAATAATTCTAATCATTCCTCTCAAAAAACGGTTTGCAGATATTTCAAATCTGTAGCGAGAACCATTTTCGCTTTTAAATAATTTGACAGAAGTGATATGGCAAATTGTCGTCTTGTGCTTATCAGGTTGTTTACAAAAGTTTTTAAAATCACGCTGCCCTTCAATTATTTTCAAGCACTTGAGCATTCTACTAAAATCCAATTCTCTGGATTGATAAAAACTGATATCACTGATAAAAGGGTTTGGTGAGCAATGGAAGTGATAGTTGTAGATACGTTGAATGGCATCAAATCTGGCATTATTGGTTTCTCCTACTTCAAATAATTTCAGGAAAACAATATCATCAGGCAGTGCCAAGTTCATTCTAAAACACAGGTCAAAGTCAAGTTCAGAACGGAGATCAAAATGGAAATAAAATTGACTTGCATGAACGCCAGCATCTGTTCTTCCACATCCCGAAATTATGCACTTATATTTTAAGACCTTTGTCAATTGCTCTTCAACAATTTGTTGAACTGTATTGGCAGTATTCGTTTGCCTTTGCCAACCATGGTACCGAGATCCTTTATAGGAAATTAAAACAAATACTTTCAAGATTTTACGTGGGCTAAAATCATTAATAATTAAATTTTTTATTGAAAGGTGGCGTCAAAATCCAATGTTTTGACATATGGTTGCACGATTTCCAGATGACCTTGAACGCGCCAATCGCCATTGGTAAGTTTTTCGCCTTGCATACAACCATCTTTGACCTGTCTGAATTCAACATCCACACAAAAGCACCCTATTCGGTGTTTCACATTTAAAATATCAAAATCATTCCCTTCAGCTATAAAACTGGTCGCATTTTTATCAATTTCAAAAACAACGGTGTCCGTGGTTTCATCATCGGCTATTTCAATTACACCTGGCGTATATAAGTTTACTATAAAAACAACATTTTCTCCATTTACTACTTGTGCATCATTTTCATGAACTATAGTTGCATTTTCCCTTACTTCATATGTGCATTCAAAATTTTTTTTACAGTCATTAGAAAAGTGTTCCCCTGTATCTTCAAAACAATCAAAGAGACATACGTCACAAGGCTTTTGTGGTGTCAAATCATTTTGATCATCACAACCCATACTAAAAAGTATAACATTTAAAACCAATAGAAAAGATAAAGTCTTCATAAGGCATGTCAGATTTATACTACTAAGATACTTCCTTTCTTAAAACCTCCAACGGCGATTTGTTAATCACATCTCTGGTATTAAATAATCCTATGGTTACCGTTAAACCGGTAATAAATATCAAAATGAAGAAAATGGGTAGCCATTGGATATCGAATATGAGATCCAATTGATAGGTTGCGATGAGATAGCTTCCTATGACAGCAATAATAATTCCAGTTGAAGCTGAAATGATACCTAGAATGAAATATTCTGTGGCACTAATTTTTAAAATCTGCTTTCTATTGGCACCAATTGTCCTTAAAAGCACGCTTTCTTTGATTCTTTGAAATTTGCTTAAAAGCAAAGAACTGATTAATACGATAAGTCCTGTTAAGATACTGAATCCTGCCATAAATTTAATTATGTAAGATATCTTTGAGAGAATATCGTTTAATGTGTTAAGAATCGATCCCAAATCGACTGCAGTCACGTTAGGAAACGTTTTAACGACTTCTCTCCTATACTTTGCCATGACAGTATTGTTTGGCGTTTTAGTGACAAGGACGTGAAACTGAGGTGCATTTTCCAAAACACCGGTTGGAAATAAAATGAAGAATCGCGTTCGCATTGATTTGAATTCAATCTCTCTTAAACTTCCGATGTAGGTTGTAATTAGTGCACCTTGAACATTCCAAACCAGTTCATCTCCAATTTCGACATCTAAATTTTCTGCAAATCCTTGATCTAAGGAAACAAAAATAGAATCTGAATCTGGTGTATAAGGTATTAATTTACCTTCCAATAATTTTTCGTCGCTTTCTAACGTATCTCGATAGGTGACTCTGGCCTCACGGTTTATTGCCCAACGTCTTGCAGTTCTCGTCGTATCTGCCATCCATTCCGTCTTCGTTTTTCCTTTCCAACCAGCTAATCGCATAGTAACAATTGGCACTTGCTGAGATACAGGCATATCATAAGACTCCGTTATTTCAGCCAGTTGCTCTGTTTGGTTTGATTCAATACCATACAATATCATATTAGGTTGAGAACCCGCATCCATAGACGCGACATTATTTAATAACAAGCCTTGAATTATAAATAAGATAGTAAGTATAGATGTACCTAAACCAATGGAAACAATCAATGTTTTAGTTTGATTATTTGGTCGGTATAAATTTGAAAGACCTTGCCTGAATACAAAACTCCATGATCTGGGAAAGACTCTTTTTATCGCCCACATTATAAATGTAGCTATTCCGTATAAAAATAAAAATGAAACGATAAGACCCAAAGTAAATATAAATGCAGAAAGGAAGCTTCCTGTCAATAACTTTAAAAATAAAATCATGGAAATAAATATGCCCACATATACTAAATATTTCAAAGGGTCTTTAGGCTTGACATCTTCGTCAAACGACGCTCTTAATGTACGTAATGGACTTATCTTTCTTACAGCTAATAATGGAACCAATGAAAAAAGACTTGTTATTACCGAACCAATGACAATTCCTTCAATAATCGCTCTGGGCGAAACAGCCAAATCGACTTCATAAGGCAAAACATCTTTGAGAATAATCGGAAGCAAAACTTGAATCATTGATCCAAGAAAAGCACCAATCAAAACACTGATAAAACCAAGAACAGAAATTTGCAAAAAATAAATCCAAAAAGATTCGTTGCTTTTCATGCCGATACATCGAAATACAGCTATTGAAGGAATTTTTGATTTTATATAAATGAGCACACTGCTGGCAACGCCAATACATCCTAGAATTAGTGATACCAGCGCTATTAAATTGAGAAAATTATTTAGCGAAGAAAATGCTCTGTCTAATCTTCTTGTTTGGTCTTCTATAGTTGTTATTCGAAAACTTTCGTTTCTAAATCGCTTTCTTCTTACTTCATCGTTTTCCCATTCCTCCGTATCGAATGATGGCGGTAATTTATAGAAATAAGCATATTCTACCATACTTCCTGCTTTAACCAATTTGGTGTCAGCTAATTTTGAATTTGGAATGTATACTACAGGAGCAAATCCAGAACCAAGACTTATTGATCCAAAAGCACCACTTATTTTTCCGCCTATTTTAAATGACTCTTCTCCTAATTTAATTGAGTCTCCAATACTCAAATTTTGTTCCAGCATAAGGCCTTCGTCCACCAATGCTTCTCCGAGGCTTTGATAATTCGCGACAGCTGATTGCGGTTCAGAATTTAATTGCCCATAAAAGGGAAATCGCCCTTGGATTGCTTTAATTCTAACAAATTGCGTTTCCCCACTTGAAGGAATATACGCCATTGAAAACATTTCAATTTCCATTGCCGATTCAGCAGGAAGGGAATCCACAATATTCAGAAGTTCTTCATTTAAAGATTTATTTCCTGATATTTTCAAATCAGCACCGAGAAGTGATTTTGATTGATTGCCAATATCATGAACAAGGTTATAATTAAAAGAATTAATCGCTACCAAAGCAGTAATTCCTAAAACGATAGAAGACATAAACATAAAAAGCCTACCTCTGTTCTTTCTACTATCCCTTAAAGCTGTTTGTGCAAGAAACTTTAGTTTACTCATAAGTTAACAGCGTTATCTGAAATAACCTTTCCTCCTTTCAATTTAATAATCCGATTGGTTTTATTTGCTAATTCCAAATCATGCGTAACCAGGACGAGTGTTGTATGATGTTCTTTGTTAAGCTCAAATAAAAGAGATTCTATTTTATCACCTGTAACATCATCAAGGTTTCCTGTAGGTTCATCGGCAAATAAGATTTTAGGGGTATTACTAAAAGCTCTTGCAATTGAAACACGTTGCTGTTCTCCTCCGGATAATTGACTCGGATAATGCGTCATCCTTTCACCTAATCCTACTCTCTCCAATAAATCAGTAGCGATTTGTCTGGCATTTTTATTATTTAACAACTCCAAAGGAATCATTACATTTTCTAAAGCTGTCAAAGTCGGTATCAATTGAAAGTTTTGGAAAATAAAACCGACATTTTCATTTCTAAGCGTCGAACGCTCATCTTCTGTGAGATCGTTAATAACTTTTCCACATAATGTGATTTTTCCAGAACTGGGATTATCTAAGCCTGCACACAATCCTAACAAGGTTGTTTTTCCGCTTCCTGATGGTCCGACGATAGATATGATATCTCCTAATTTAATATCAAAATTGATATCTTTAAGAACATCCAGTTCTCTATCTCCACTTTTATATTTTTTTCCTGCTGAAACGATATTCAGAATGTCCTCCATTTTTTATTTGACTTTATGCTTATTTTTGACAAAAATTAAACAATGCGCTTAAATCGAGATTTTATGACAACTCGACTATTTATTGCACTCCTTCTAATTTTCAATTTAATCGGCTGCAAAGATAAACAGGATAACCAGAAAGAAGTTGTTCAAGAAGAGGTGAAAAAGACCAAAGATGATATAAAATCTACCGATGATACAAAAAAGACAATATTATGTTTTGGAAATAGTCTTACAGCAGGTTATGGCTTGGATGAAAAGTCTGCTTGGCCATATTTACTTGAACGCAGATTAGATTCATTATCTCTTGATTATACTGTTGTGAATGCTGGTATCAGTGGAGAAACCAGTTCAGGAGGTTTAAATCGCATTGATTGGGTACTTAATCAAAAGGTTGATGTTTTTATTTTGGAATTGGGCGCTAATGACATGTTACGTGGATTAGATGTCAACAGCACAGAAAAAAACTTAAAAGGTATTTTAGAAAAAGTACATGAAAAGTATCCAGGCATTCCGATTGTCGTAGCTGGCATGTTAGCTCCGCCAAATATGGGTAAGGATTATGAAAATAAATTTAAGTCCATTTACAGTAAACTTGCCAAGGATTTTAACGCAGTATTAATACCTTTTTTCCTTGAGGATGTGGCAGGAATTGAATCTTTGAATTTACCGGATGGAAAACATCCTAATGCTAAAGGGCAAAAGATAGTTTTAGAAAATGTCTGGTCTTACCTAAAGAAAGTATTATAATTTTGAAGGTTTCAAAAGAACTCATATTTCTAAATCTAGGTATCATTTTTATGAGTACTTCCGGTATATTCGGAAGGCTTATTTCTATTAAACCAGAACTGGCTATATTTTACAGATGTTTACTGGCAGCCATCATGTTATTCTTATTTATAAGAATAAGGAAGTTACCATACAAAAATATTGTAAAAGATGATAAGCGATTTATATTATTAGGTGGTGGACTGCTAGCATTCCATTGGGTTACTTACTTTTATGCACTTTCAATTCACAGCATTGCAATAGCCATTCTAACACTGCATACTTTTCCAGTAATGACAGCTATTTTTGAACCGTTGATATTAAAAACCAAGTTTCATTCCTATCATTTATTATTAGCTATTTTAGTTATGATAGGCATATGGATTATTTTACCTTCTTTTGACATTGGCGACAAACTTGTATTAGCAACTTTATTTGGTATCGTATCTGCTCTATCTTATGCGCTCAGAAATATTTGGACCAAGAAAGTGATGAGCAGGTATAATGGTTCCGTGATGATGTTTTACCAGGTATTTATTGCGATGGTCGTATTATCACCTTACCTATTTTTTTATGAGTCACATTTTACAACGAACGATTGGATTTTTATTCCTTGCTTGGCATTTGTGACAACGGTACTTGGGCACACATTATTGGTGAGTTCACTAAAACATTATTCAGCAGTTACTGTTAGTTTGATCAGTTGTATCATTCCTATCTATGGTGTATTATGGGGCGTAATATTTATAAATGAAATTCCAAATTCTAAAACCATTATTGGAGGTAGTTTGATTTTACTCAGCTTTATAGTTGAGTCTTACTTTTCGCAGCGAAACTATAATTTAAAAAAATCAATCATTATTAATACTAAAGATTTATCATGAACGGAAAAATTAGAATAGGAGGCGTTCCAGAACACTTTAACTTGCCAATACATCTGGCCATTGAGAATGGAGATTTCGAATCTAGAAATGTAAAAGTTGAGTGGACAACATTTTCAGGAGGGACGGGACAAATGACAAAAGCATTGAGAAATGATGAGGTTGATTTATGTGTTCTTTTAACAGAAGGAATTATTTCAGACATCATAAAAGGCAATAAAAGCAAGTTAATCAGTGTCTATGTAAAAACACCGTTATGTTGGGGCATTCATACAGGTGCTAAAAATGAACTTTCGAACTATAAAGATATATATGATAAAAAATATGGCATCAGTCGATTTGGTTCAGGATCGCATTTAATGCCAATTGTTGATGCAAAAAGCCAAGGTCAAAATTTGGAAGAAGAACAATTTCATGTTATCAAAAACTTAGAAGGTGCTTTGATATCATTGGATAATCTTGAAACAGATGTTTTTTATTGGGAAAAATATACGACTAAACCTTATGTCGACAGTGGCCGTCTGAAAAGAATAGGAGAATACGTTACGCCGTGGCCATGTTTTGTTATTGCTGCAACAGATAAAATTTTGGAAGAACAACCTGAAAATGTAATACGGGTTTTGAGAACAATTCATGATTCATGTGACCATTTTATGCAAAACGACAAGGCCATTGAAATGGTTTCAGAACGATATAATCAAAAATTAGTTGATGTTGAAAGGTGGTTTCATTCAACAGAGTGGGCTATTCATGGATGGGTAAGTAACAAAATGATAGACAGCATAACTTACCATTTGAAATTAGCGAATATTATTGATGCTGACGTAGAAATCCCTCCGCTGGTCTGGATTAAACAGTAAATAAAAAAGCCTCCAATGAAATTCAAAGGAGGCTTTTTTATATTTTCAAAGAAATTACTTCTTCTTTCTAGCTGTTCTTTTAGGAGCAGCTTTTCTAGCAGTTGTTTTCTTTGCAGTAGTTTTCTTAGCAGTTGCTCTTTTCTTAGGAGCTGCTTTTTTTGCTGCTGCCTTTTTCTTCGGAGCTGCTTTTTTAGCTACTGTTTTTTTTGCAGTAGTCTTTTTAGCAGTTGCCTTTTTCTTAGGAGCTGCTTTTTTAGCTGCTGCCTTTTTCTTCGGTGCAGCTTTTTTAGCTGCTGCTTTTTTAGCTACTGTTTTTTTAGCAGCCTTCTTTTTAGTTCCAGATTTCATTTTATTACTATTTGCTATAAATCCAGGGACCTTCACATGTCCCCAATTCTCTCCACTTTCGATACGGTTAACTTGGGTGTGACTAACATCATACTTAGCAGCAATTTTACTTTTCGGCATTCTACCTTTTACTAAGTGTTCTTTAATCTTCCTAACCTTCGCTTCCGTTAATTTTGGTTTTCCACCTTTCCTATGTGGTGTAAAACCATATTTTTTAGCACGGGCTCTTATATACTCTTTCCATTCGTCTTCAGTAACCCAAACTATATTATCTGCTTTATTATTAAGTCTGTTTAAATCTTTATGAATAAAACGCGTTGCATTTTTCTTTTTTGGTTTTTTTGACCAATACTTTGCTACTTGCATATGAACATAAAGACCATAACTTCCACCTTCTAACTTAATAGAAGACTTTAAATAATCTTTTTTATCTGGGGTTGGATTTAACGTGTGTTCAGAACCGTCATTTTTACTTTTTGATTTTATACGTCCTTTATTAGAGACGTAATATTCCATTTTCAAAGTTGGACGTGGAGTTTCAATTTTTTTCCAACGTTCACCTGAAAGGTTCTTAACTTTTTTTTGACGAGTTACGTTTGACATCGAATGTAGATTTAATTATCAAAATTATTTTCGATTCTATTGAGATATTTTCGTTTAAGATAATAATCTTTAATTGATTCTAGGTGCTTTTTATTAGGATTATTAAAATCAAAGTTATTAATAAACTCGCTAACTTTCACAAAAATGTTCAAATGAATAGATTTTATTCTTTTTTGAATGGCATTTTTGACTTCTTCTGACTTATCCATTTTGTAATCAAATATAAGTTCGTTCACTTCCATCATTTCCATTAAAAATTCTTGTGGAACTGATTCCTTACCTTCTTCAAATTTAATGCCATTTAACTCCAGTAAATATTTAGTGCGAAGCATATCATCTTTTAAGGTTTTAAAACCTTCATTTATAAACGATGATTTCTCTAAAGCAGAAGTTTGATCATCCAAATTATCAAGCGTAAAATTATCAGGATGACTTTCTCTACTTAATGCATAATATCTTTTTCTCAACAGATCTTTATCGATTGAAAAACTCATTGGCAGATCGAATAAATTAAAGTAATTCAATTCTCTCAATTATATATTTCTCATGATGTCTAAACCCAAAGCATAGACCATCAAAATTATTAAAAGACCAAAACCAATTAATGTTGCAATTTCCATCACTCTATCTGAAACTTTTATTCCAGTAATACTTTCAAACAAGAGGAACATCACATAACCACCATCTAAGGCAGGAATTGGCAACAAATTTAGAAATCCAAGCAGGATAGATAAGCTTGCCGTCATTATCCAGAATCGTCTCCAATCCCATGTTGATCCAAACATCTTTCCGATACTTATAAAGCTTCCTAAACTTTCACTGGCTTTAATTTTGCCACTAAACATTTGACCAAACGCTTTCATTTGATCAGTTAAAAATTCCCATGACATTGATAAGCCTTTAGGAATTGATTCCATGAATCCATACTTCTCAACTTCGTAGTCAACATAATTCGATTCATCTTCGACTTTAAATCCAATTCTTCTTCTAGGTACTGGTTTCTTTCCAAATAATTTTTTTATCGGACTTACCTTACCTGGAAACATTGTTTTATACTCTAAATTTAGTGTATCGCTGTTTCTTTTTATTTGGAAATTTAAGTTTTCCGTTTTTTCACCTAAAGCTGTATTATAAAAATTGTGAAAATATGGTGTTGGCTTTCCATTGACACCAATTATTTCATCACCAATTTTTAAGCCTGCTTTTTTTGCCTCTGCTGGAGATTTTTCGTCAAACTCTTTAACTACTGCTGGAAATTTTAAATGAAATAAGCTTGTATTTCTGTTTTCGTACTTTGTTAACTCGCCAACAAATTTTTCATCTATAGGGATTAAAGTTTCTGTTCCTTTACGCATTACTTTAATCTCTTTGGCGTCGTTTATAACGATCTCCTTGGTTAAAACGCGGCTATCAAATTTTTTAATCTCTTTGTCACCAATAGATACCAATATATCATCATCGCGCAATCCCATGTCGTATCCCATTTCTGAAACAGTAATGCCTTCTTTGACCGCACTGTTTGGAATAAATTCTACGCCCCATATCCACATAACCATGGCGAAGAGAATAATACCCAAAATAAAATTTACTGTAACACCGCCTATCATAATTATCAGACGTTGCCAAGCTGGCTTTGATCGAAATTCATATGGCTTTGGCTCTTCTGCCATTTGTTCTTTATCAAAACTTTCATCGATCATTCCGGATATTTTGACATATCCACCTAACGGCAACCAACCGATGCCATATTCTGTTTCTCCTTTTTGCACTTTGAAAAGAGAAAAACCAGGGTTGAAGAAAAGGTAAAATTTTTCAACTCTCGTCTTAAACCATTTTGCTGCACCAAAATGTCCGAGCTCATGTAGAACTACCAAAATGGATAAACTAAGAAGTAATTGTGCAATTGTTACGAACATAAATTTTTCTTTTCGAATTTTAGTTGTTATCTTATAGCAACTTCTAAAACGGCGCAAAAGTAATAATTAATATGTAATAATGCTTATTTAAATATTTTATCATTTTACCAATTCTTTTTTAATTCTTTTTCTACAGGTTTTCCTACCAAGTTTTTATTCCATATTTATCTATTTAAAATGATAATTTTACAACATGATTTTATTTTTTGTAGACAATGTTGAAGAAGAAAAATGCATCCTTGCCGAGGATGAATTTATACATTGCTGTAAGGTATTAAGACATAAAGAAAATGACACCATAAACTTTACAAATGGAAAAGGAATTTTTGGAACAGCGCGCATTACTGAAATCAAAAAAAAATATGCTCTTTTAGATGTCATTTCTACAGAACAAAATCAAGAATTAGGATCGTATACAATCCTAGCTGTTGCACCACCAAAAAATAGAAGTCGATGGGAGTGGCTTTTAGAAAAAAGTGTTGAAATAGGTGTAAACACTATTATTCCAATGACCAGCAGCCATTCGGAACGCGTAAACCTCAATATCGAACGCTCTAAAAAGATAATGAGAAGTGCGGCTTTACAATCCAAAAGAATCATTCATCCGACAGTTTTAGAGTTGACAAAATTTGCAAATATTATTACGAGTCAGGACTACTCAAACTTTGATAAATTTATTGCACATTTCAATTCAGATAATGCGCATCTGAACAGCTATAAATATTCTTCTAAAAACAGAATTATTCTAATAGGACCAGAAGGTGATTTTAGTCAAGAAGAAGTGGCTTTGGCTATTAAAAATGAATTTGTACCCGTTAATATTTCTAACAACAGGCTACGCACTGAAACTGCAGCCATCGTTGCTACAAATTTTTTAGTTTAAAATATTGAAAAAAATATTTTTTTAATGTGAAGATCGCGGATTTTGATACATATCATCTTCAATTTCATGCTTTCGTTCAGTTAAGCATTTAAAATCTTTTTCAATTAAAATGTAAAGATCATTTTCTAAAGTTGTTTCAAAACCTACTTTATCATTAATATCCCAACCAGATATCTTTTCCGAAGGCATCAAAATTATCAGATGGTTCTCTTTTAACTCTGTTGAAAATTTTAATGCGTTATGTGACTTAAGCGTATACTCAAATCGATTACCGCCAATGATAAAATAATCGCTGACAATCCCCTCTTTTACCAATTGACCAACTTCAGTTTTCGTTAACCTAAGTCGGATTGAATTTGATTTGATTCTTAACTTCATTTAATACACTTTATACCAGAAATGAATTTGTAATTGAATTATAGCTGCAAGATATTAAAGTTAGAATTAATTTGATACCTTGTTATAAACTAAACAAGTTATGGACTTATTTATTATAGCATCGATATTGATTGTTTTATCAGCCATTTTCGGATATATCAATGTTCGGTTTTTAAAGCTGCCCAATACCATTGGATTAATGATCATTGCCATCGTCTTTACATTAGGTCTTTTCCTCTCCAGCTTAATAAATAATTCATTATTAGATTTCGCCGAAAACTTGATCGGTAAAATTGATTTTAAAACAGTTTTATTGGACATAATGCTCGGTTTCTTATTGTTTGCAGGTGCCATGCATACAAATTTTGATCAATTACGCGTACAAAGGTGGCCTGTCCTCTTATTTGCTACAGTAGGTGTTTTGACTTCTACTTTTTTAGTTGGCACTTTTTGTTTCTATATGCTTAATGCCATAGGATTCGATGTTGCATTTATACATTGTCTGTTATTTGGTGCGCTTATTTCGCCAACAGATCCTATCGCCGTTTTGGGCATCATGAAAAAAGCGGGTGTTCCCAAAAAACTAGAGACTAAAATTGTTGGAGAATCATTATTTAATGATGGTGTAGGTGTTGTTATTTTTTTAACCATTTTTAGTATTGCTTCCGGATCAGTCGGAGGAAATGGCGATAGTACACTGAACAGCGTATTAACCTTATTTGGGCAAGAAGTTATCGGAGGTATTATTTTCGGTGCCATTATTGGCTGGATTACATACCGACTTCTCAAAACTATCGATGATTATGAAATTGAAGTGATGATTACCTTGGCATGTGTCATGGGTGGATATGTCTTAGCACATCATTTTCATTTATCAGCACCTTTGGCAATTGTTGTTGCAGGATTAATTGTTGGCAACGATACTGTCAGAGGTACCTCAATGTCATCCACAACTGAAGAATTTGTTGATAAGTTTTGGGAATTAATCGATGTATTATTGAACGCTTTGTTATTCGTTTTAATAGGCTTAGAATTATTAGTTATTAATTTCGAAATGGGATTTGTCACAGCAGGATTGATTGGCATTGTATTGGTATTATTGGCCCGTTTTCTTTCGCTTATTATTCCAGTTAAAATTTTCGCCAAAAAATTAGACTTCCTTCCTCATACGGCTAAGATTATGACTTGGGGTGGATTACGCGGTGGCATTTCAATTGCATTAGCATTGAGTTTAACTACAGAAATGAATCGAGAATTGTTTTTAACAATGACGTATATTGTAGTTGTCTTCTCAATCATCGTTCAAGGGTTATCTATAGGTAAGATGGCAACACGTTTAATTGGAAAGGAAATGATGGGAACGTAATGTAGTCCGCAAGGACCGAAGCCGAGAGGCTTTGATGAAGAGAACCGCGAAGCGGGTGGGTTGGCTGCGACCAATGTGAACAATGCAACACCTGACAGGTTGTGCCTAGCACAGAGCATTGCTAAAACCTGTCAGGTGCTGCGTTTCGTGTGAACAACCTGTCAGGTGTTGGTTGAATTATGAATTTTGAATCTTGAATTTTAATTTTAATTTTAATTTTTAATTTTTAATTGTACAAAATGGCTTACGACGAATACATGGCCGAAAGAATATCCAGATTCTTTACAGAAAAAAAAGCAGACTTCTTTGCAAAGAAAATGATGGGCGGTTTGTGTTTTATGGTAGACGAAAAGATGGCTTGCGGCATCCACTATGACAAGAAAAAAGAAACTGACTTGTTAATGGCAAGAATTGGTGAAGAAGCACATAATGCCAATATTAACAAACCCGGTTGTCATCCAATGGACTTTACTGGCAGACCGATGCGTGGTTATGTTTTTGTTACGCCGGACGCTTTTGACTCTGATGAGGATTTACATTACTGGTTGCAATTGTGTTTGGATTTTAATCCGTTGGCTAAGAGGAGTAAGAAGAGGAAGAAGAAGGATTGAAGATTGAAGATTGAAGATTCAAGATTCAAGATTCAAGAGCTTCTTCTACGAAATGTTATGAAGTAGAATTATGAATTATGAATTAAAAATTAGATTTCTAGTTCAATGTACTTGTAGTCCTACGTTGTATCATTGATTTCATTGTATTCATTCTATTCATTGTTCACATTGTTCACATTGAATACTAAAACTCCGCCCCCACACTCACCTCTACCCTCTCTTTTGTCACGGGATGATCAAATGAAATTGATTCTGCATGCAGATGCAAACGATCTTTTTTAACACCGTACAAATCATCACCAACTATGGGTGCATTCAATCCTTTAAAATGAGCAGCATGGACTCTCAGTTGATGTGTTCTTCCTGTTATAGGATAGAAATGTACTTTTGTTTGGTCGTTCCTTCTTTCTATCACTTCCCATTTCGTTCTGCTGGCTTTTCCGTGTTCGAAACAGACCAACTGACAAGGACGATTGTCTAAGTCTACACGCAGTGGTAAATCTATAAAACCTAAATCACCTTTTATGTTACCATCAAGTAGTGCTACATATCTTTTTGTGACGTGCCTTTTTATAAATTGCTCTTGTAGTTGCTTATGAATATCTTTCTCTTTGGCAACTACCAACAATCCAGAAGTCGACATATCCAATCGATGTACAATTAATGGCCCTGTAGAATCTGGGTATTTCTTTTTCATCCTTTCTTGAACTGAATCTGTGATGTTTTTTCCAGGCACAGATAAAAATTCTGCTGGCTTGTTGACAATAACGATATAATCATCTTCAAAGACGATTTTCAATGTTTTTCCTACAGCAGGATTATTCAACATGGGGTTAGTGTCAACATCCATTCCTGACAACATATGACTGAGAATTGGTTCGCATTTACCACGACAAGAAGGATAAAAATGTCCGTGATGCCTCACTTGAGAAGGTGCTGATTTTCCCCACCAGAATTCAGCTAATGCGATTGGCACTAATTTATTTTCGAAAGCATATTGCAATAGTTTTGGTGCAGCACAATCTCCTGCTCCTGAAGGCGGCACTTCCATGATTGTCTTTTTGAAAATATCGACAACATTTTTCTTTTCACCTTTTACATTCAAAAAATTATAATGATCAAACAACCACTGTTGGATATCCATTGACAAAGCCTTCCTTTCGTTTTTAATTTTAGTTATTTCATCATTGAATTTATCAACCTCCTGCTGAAGAGGATTTAATTTTAAATTTAAGTACGTTGCATATTCTCGAAGCATAAATTTAAAATTTAAGCTTTCTTGATTGTGCATGGCTTTAAGCCTTTCAAAATCTGATTGTGAAATTCTTGGTTCAGCATAAATGCGAAATGATTGTCTTTTCTTGCGGGCTTCTTTAAGTCGTTCTTTTTCTTTGGCTAATAACAAATTATTATGCTCAATTTGTTTGTCCAATGCCTGCTTTGCGAAGTGATAATTCTGGTCTTGTTTTAATTCCTCAATTTTATCTGAAAATGCGGTCAGTTTTTTAGACCCTTCAATAAACCGGTTGCCTTTTTCATAAACATCAAATAATGGCGGCACAAAACCATCCCACATGCTGGTGTCGATAATTTTTCCTGAGAATGCTCTTAAATACCCTATGTTATTGTTTTGATCTTTAACCACTAAAACGCCAAACATTTTACCAATATCCATAGGTTCAGGGTTGGGTTGTAAGCCAAAACTATTTTCCCATTGTTTACACTTGAGTAGATAATCTTTCAGCTCATTTGCTGCCATTAATGCCAGCGGATGTGGGTCATAATAAAAAGGGAAGGTAAACTTCTGCGGTAAAGTAATACCCGAAATATCTTTTTTAAAATGTGTAAAACAATCCCCCTTCATTCCTACTTTCTAGTAACACATTTATAATGTCCTAATCAATGTCAATAGGATCAAACGATTTAAAAATATCAACAGGCAATGCTTTGACATCTTCAACATATTCTGACCATGGGCCTTCGAAAAACGAATTAATTCCGGTCAGCACTTTTTTAGTTTCTCTTATGGCCGTCTTTATCGCATGTTGTCCATTCTCTGTTGGCGCACCAGCGGATGTTCCTAGGAATCTTCTCGCAGAATAAACTTTATTCATTAATGTATGTGAATCATCTCTGTACTCAACTTTTTTGGCTTCTGGTAACATATACAAATTCATTAAACTATCGATTTGACTGCCAATTGTTTTATGCGTTTTGGAATGCATTTTTTTTATGGAATCAGGCTGTACATCGATAATTTCTTTGTACAACTTCATTGATTTCTTTGCCTCCTTCAAATTATTAAAAGCTTTGGTGATTTTTTCGACATGACCATTAAAACTACTCATCGCATCATACTTTGCTTCTGGATCAAAGTATGACTTGTCAATTCTTGGATCTAAGGCAATTTCTAAGTTAACGGAGTCTTTATAATCTTTATAGAAGAAAACCATTTTGTAGGTTCCTGGAATAATCGGCATCCCACCAGGTTCAGATTTTTCTTTAGGATCACTTTTTCTAGGAAAGTCAACACCTTTTGCATCCGGTCTCCAACCAATTCTATTTAGACCTTCTTTTATATTACGTTTAAACGTTCTGACGGTATCGCCCTGCGCATTAATCGCCAAAATCTTTACTTTCTTACCATCCTTTTTCTTTTTGGCTTCAGGCTTTTTATCCATTTCACCCTTTTCGTCTTTATCCTTTTTACTTTTGTCTTTATTCTTCTTGCCTTTCTTTTCTTTTTTATCTTTTGATGACTTCTTCATTTCAGCTTCTTCCTTATCCTTAGGCTTGTTCCAAATATTAAAAACAGCTCCTCCTCGCCTATTGTCGCCTATAAATTCTCCTTGTGCATTAAATCTGATACCATCATAAGATCGTCGGCTTGTCTGATAAGCAATACCGGTTTCAAAAACTTTAAATGGTTCATCTAATGTTTTCATTTTTGTTTTTGATAATTCTCTCAACGGCTTAATATCATCTAGAACCCAAAATGATCTTCCAAAAGTGCCTAAAATCAAGTCATCAAAATCACTTTGAATTTTCATATCTCGAACTTGTACGGGTGGAAATCCTTTTTCCCATTTGATCCATTTATTTCCATGATCTAAAGAAAAATACAAACCCACATCAGTCCCTAAGAAGATTAAGTCATCATGTTCTGGATCTTGAACTACTGAGCAAACGAAGCCATCGACATCACTATCATCAACTATGCGTCTCCAGGTCAATCCTTTATCAGTAGAATGGTATAAAAATGCAGACCAATCATTCATTCTATAATTATTGACGACAACAAAAATTTCATTTGGGTTGATTTTAGAAATTTCTATTTGGGGTATCCATGCATTTTTCGGTAGTCCTGGTAACTTATTAGCTATATTATTCCAAGAGTCTCCTCCGTCATTTGTAACTTGCAAGTTACCATCGTCTGTTCCTACAAGGATAAAACTTTCATCATGAGGACTTGGTGCGATGGCTAAAATTGTCGTATGATTTTCAGCTCCTGTAATATCTAAAGTTAATCCTCCGCTTTTAGATTGGTTTTGTTTTATCGTATCATTTGTTGTTAAATCAGGAGAAATAATTTTCCAGCTTTTGCCACAATCATCGCTGTAATGAACAAATTGAGAACCGAAGTACAAACCACAATCATTTCTTGCGTCTAATGCCAGAGCAGCATTCCAATTGTATCTTAATTTTTCACCATCTGGATGTTGCGGTTTTATAAATTCTGTTCGTCCTGTTACTTTATCCCATAATCCGATATTTCCTCCTTGGGACATAGCATAACCATATCGATTATTATCTTTTCTTGGAGCGACATCGAATCCATCTCCAAAATATAATTCCTGCCAATCATAATTTCTAATGCCTCCTGATTTTAAAACAAAGCCGGGACCTACCCATGAGCCGTTATCCTGCATGCCTCCATAAATGTTATAAGGAAAATCATTGTCTACATCTACATGATAAAACTGGCCTACTGGTAAATTTTGAACAAATCGCCAAGTTTTCGATCCATCTCGAGAAATATTTAAACCCCCATCATTTCCATCAATCAAATAATTGGAATCGTCTGGATCAATCCAGAAAGCATGATGATCTGGATGCACAGAATTGCCATAGTCCATAATGGTTTTGAATGTTTTTCCGCCGTCTTCAGATTTTGAAACGTAAGACCAAAGATTGTAAATTCTATTTTCGTTTTGTGGATCTACATAAATTTCTGCATAGTAAAAAGGACGGTTTCCAATGTTCTTAGATGAAACTAAAGAAAACTTTTCTCCGCCATCAACACTTTTATAAAGGCCATTTGTTTTGGCTTCGATTAATGCATAAACAATATTAGGTTTTGATGCAGAAAACGCCAATCCTACTCTTCCCATATCTCCTTTCGGCATACCTTCTTTATCCGTCAACTTTTTCCAAGTACTTCCGCCATCATAACTCAAATGAATTCCCGAACCTTTCCCTCCTGAATTAAAACCCCAAGGCGTTCTTCCAAATTCCCACATCGCTGCCATGATTTTATTAGGATTTGATGGATCGGCAACCATATCTGCAATACCTACATTATCACCGATATACAAAGTCTTTTCCCAAGTGGCTCCGCCATCAGTTGTTTTGTAAACACCACGATGCGATGACGTTCCCCAAGCCGAACCCATAGCACCAACAAGAACAGTATTAGGGTCATGTTCATTTATAATAATCCGATGGATAAGCTTCGTTTCTTTGAGGCCCATGTATGTCCATGTCTTTCCACCATCGACAGTTTTAAATACACCAGCTCCACTGTTATGAGAGTTTCGCGGATTTCCTTCACCCGTTCCGACCCAAATTTCCGCAGGATTGTTTTGGTTTATTTTTAATGCGCCAATTGACAATGTAGGTTGATCATCAAAAATAGGTTTCCAAGAGATACCACCATTTTTAGATTCCCAAACACCACCAGAAGCAGAACCCACGAAAATATGATCCTTATCACGAAGGTTCACATCGATAGCTGTAATACGACCGCTCATTCCGGCAGGACCAATATTTCTGAATTTCATAGCTTTAAACTGATCAAAATCAATTTCTTGAGCATCCATTAAAAAGAAAGAACAAAGTAAGAGGAGTAATGTAAATCCGTATTTCATTTAGGTAAATTTTTAGTGGGCTGAATATAATGATAAAATCTAGAATTAAATTTATACTTTACAGTAAAACAAGTTCTATTTAGATATGAAGATTGAATAAAGGTCTTTATTAACCTAAAGGGTAATAATTTATTAGAAATAAACTGACATATTTGTTATTGAGTTTGGTTACTTTCAAATCAAGATTATTTTTCAAGCTTGTTGATGCTAAATTTACTTTTCCCAAATCAATCTCAAAATAACAATCCCAAACGACCTCTCATTTAACATCATCTTCGATATAAATTTAAATTTATTAAATTTATATCGAAGTAAATGATTTGAGAAAAATCGATGGCATAGTTAATCACCTGATTTGTACAGGTATTTCAATTTTTTTGATAATACCAAATGCAACTTATGCCTATAACCCACCTTTGATCGATGACCCGTCAGACTGTTCAATTACAGTTGAAGTACCTGAAGACCTAACGGTTTGTTTTGATGAAGAATTTAATCTCGGCGGTGTTATTATTGGAGATTATGATACCTATGTTTGGTTAGAAGATGGCGAAGAAACAGGTTACGATCTAGATGATGATGTCAGTATAAATCAAACAACAACTTTTACGCTGATTGCTTACAACGAAAACGAAGAAAACATCATTATAAATGGTGATTTTGAAGATGGCGATACTGGCTTTACCACTGACTATGTTGTAGGGACTACTTCTTGCTTCGGAGCCGGTTTTCTTGATTGTGAAGGTACTTATGGTATTTTAGATGATCCAAGCGATGGTCATACAAATTTTTCGGCTTGCTCCGATGCTGTAGGTGGCGGTAATATGATGGTTGTAAATGGTGCTGCAAGTCTTCAAGAAATTTGGTGTCAGGAAGTTTGTATTGAACCTGGTGCAACCTACATCTTCAGTGCATGGGCTGCTTCAGTTAATCCAGCTTCACCAGCTCAGCTTCAATTTTCAATTGATGGTGGATTAATAGGAAGTCTTTTTTCATTATCTTCTTCTACTTGTGATTGGGAAGAATTCGAAGCAGAGTGGAGCGCCTCTAACGAAACTTCAGTTGAAATTTGTGTAACCAATCAAAACACAGCTGCAGGAGGAAATGACTTTGCTTTAGATGGTATTCAATTCATCAGAGTTTGCGAAGACGAAGCTTCATTTACAGTAACACATTCAGAATTCGAAGTAGAATTTAATAATCCAGAAGAACTGACTTGCATCGTTGAAGAAGTTGAAATCGCTCTAACCATTACGCCTATCAATGATTATGAAATTGAGTGGGAAACTGATGATGGAAATATTGTAGACTCTTATGATGATGGTGCACAAATTATAGTTAATCAAGGAGGAGAGTATTTTGTCACCGTAACAGATATGAATGGTTGTTCAGAGGAATTTGATATTGAGATTGACCAAGACATAGATTATCCAGAAATAGAAATCATCAATTCAAATTCCATTAACTGTGATATGATGACTTCAGAGTTGGAAGTTGATGCCGTCGGAAGAGGTATTGACTTCGAATGGTATGATGAAGAGGATGAATTTATTTCAGATGATAATTCTGTTATTGTCGATGCAGGTGGCTACTATTATGTGCTTGCTTTTGATCCTGACATTGGCTGTGAAACATGGGACTCAATTTTTGTGGACGAAGATTTTATTGAACCTATGTTTAATATTTTCAGCAGTAATAATTTAGATTGTAATAATGACACAAGTATCCTTACAGTTGATCCCGAACAAAATAATGTGACTTGGTCAATGGAAAACGTTCCTAACGTTATTGCGACAACACCAGAGGTTTCTATTTCCACTCCTGGTTTATACTTTGCATCTGTCGTTCTTGACAATGGATGTACTGCTGTTGACAGCTTGGTGATCGAAGAAACAAATCCTGATTTTATTTATAATATTTCTTTTGACAGTATTATAAATTGCAATCACCCCATATCACAACTCAACTTGACTTTAGATACGACGGCCTATTCATTTGATTGGATTTCCGAAAACGTGGTTATACAAGATACATTCAATTTCAATATTGAAAATTCAGGAAGCTTTCTTTTTGAAATTACTGATTCCCTAAACTGTCAGGTTGTAGACTCTATAATAATTCAGGAAGACTTCTTGCCTCCTCTTGTTGCTCTTCACACTGATTCCATAACATGTAGTGAACCCTTTGCTAATATCGGTATTGAAAATCCCTCAAGTGAATTTCTGATTTCGTGGATTAATAGTAATGGAGAAATTTTTAATGCTGATAGTATAAATGTAAGTCAAGAAAACACTTTTGATTATACAGTCACAGCTGCAAATGGCTGTACAACAATAGGCCAAGTAGAAGTTGAAAACAGTGTCTCTACTCCAAGTTTATCTATAACTGGTGACACACTAAATTGTGATAGGTTGTCAACAGTTTTGATCCCTACTTCAAATCAATCTGATTTATTTTATCAGTGGTTATTACCAAATGACAGTCTTATTAACGAACAGAATTTGACAGTAGAAAATCCTGGTGTGTACGAGTTGACAGCCACGACTGTTGATAATTGTTTAGTTAATGCATCCTTTGAAGTCGTCATTGATACTATTAAACCAGAATTTGATTTGCCTTCAGATTATACGCTTGATTGTAATAACCCTTCATTTGGTTCAACCGCTAATATTATTTCCGATATTTCAAATTTTGAATTTGAAGGTGATTGGTTTGATGAATCCTCAGGTGACATTAATATAGATATGCCTGGCGAATATACTTTGAAAGCCATTGCTGAAAATGGTTGTAGTAATTCAAAATCATTTTCAGTTGACATAGATACGATACATCCTGTTATTTCATTTGATGATATACCAATATTAGATTGTGCAATGCCTTCATTTATTTTAGAAGCCAATATTATAAATGACTATGATTCAATATTATGGCTGGGACCTGGAGTCAATTCGATGAATAAATCAATCGAAGTGACCTCCGAAGGTACTTATGAAATAACTGCATTTGCTTCGAATGGATGTCATTCAAGTGAAAAAGTCATCATTGAATCAGAAAATGATGGACCTCAATTTGATGTGACGTTTACTACTATTGATTGTAACAACCCGTCTTCTATCGTGACAATTGAACCTATCACAGAAATTTATGAACTCAACCATTTATTTCTAAATTTTACTGATCCAATAGGTGAAGTATTTATGACTGGTTACACTGGTGAATTTGCTATTGAAGCCATTGGACCAAATGGATGCAGTACGATAAAATATTTTACTTTAGATATCGACACTTCAACAATTGACTTTGAATTAGATGCACAAATATTAACCTGCAATAACGAATCAACTCAAATAGAAATTATAACTTCTGAAGCGTATACTAATGCTGTTTTACTTGATCAAAGCAACGCCGACCTAGGTAATCCCTCTCAAGAAATTTTCGATTCTGAAATTTATACTATTGAACTTGAAAATTATAATGGATGTATTTCAAGACGCAGTATTGAAATCATTTCAAACAAAGAATTGCCGGTAATTAATGCATTTTCAATAGAAGAACAACAATGCCTAAGTACTGTAGTTTTAAATGACTTTTCCATTTCTGGTGGGGAAGCGCCTTATACTTTATACGTTGATAATAATGAAAATGATATTAATCTTAACAACATTGTCATCGAAGGAGAAGGTGATCATGACATCCTTGTAATCGATGCTAACGGCTGTATGGTTGACACCTTCATTACAGTTGATCCACTACAAGAAGTCGAAGCCTTTATTGAACCTGAAATCACAATTCAAGAAGGTGAAAATGCCCAGCTTAATCTTGAATTGAACAAACCATTAGATGACATCACTTCAATCAAATGGACACCTCAAACAGATCTTTCATGTTATGATTGTTTGAGCCCAACATTTACAGGAAATACAGTATCTCAATATCTGGTTACCGTTAACGATAAAGAAGGATGTTCTACTTCTGTAGAAATCAGGATTAACATCGACTTAATTGTTCGCTATTTTATTCCTAATGTTTTGCTGACAAATACAGGAGGAGATAAGGACAGATATTTTACGATTTATGATAATGGTATCGACATAGAAACTATTGATCAATTATTGATATATGACAGGTGGGGCAACTTAGTTTTCGAAAACTTTGATTTTGCTCCTAACGATCCTGAATTAGGTTGGAATGGTTTGTATAATGATGACAATGTTATTTCAGGTGTTTATGTTTACTATGCTGTTCTTGAATTGAGGAATGGAGAGATTGTAAAGGAAGCAGGAAATGTTACGGTTATTGAATAGTAAAGATTAATTATAGATCTAGTTTGGATAGGTAGTTCGAAAATGTCTTTAATCTGAGCAGAAACAAATTAATTACATGAAAACAGCATGAAAAATACAAACAATACAGCACCGCTATCCTTTTTGGAAAAAATAGGATATGGAGCAGGGGACATGGCTTCCCAATTCTACATGGGGTTTTTCAATATCTTTTTATTGTATTACTATGTAGATGTTTGGGGCATTTCTCCTACTGGAGTGGCTACCATGTTTTTAGTAACAAAGGTAATTGATGCAATTAGTGACCCTACCATGGGTATCATTTCCGATAGAACTGAAACTAAATGGGGGAAATATCGTCCGTTTTTACTTTGGGTGGTGATTCCCTATGCTGCTTTGGGGTATTTATTATTTTTAGGCCCTGATTTATCGCAATCTGGAAAGTTAATTTTTGCCTATATCTCTTACTCACTGATCATGCTGGGATATACGGCAATTAATGTACCCTACTCAGCCTTATTAGCGGTTATCCATCCGCTTTCAGAAGAACGGACGAAGGCTACTCAATATCGTTTTGTTTTGGCATCTGTAGGTACAATTTTAGTTGGGGCGACTGCTAAACCTTTAGTAGATTCACTTGGAGGTGGAGATGAGGTATTAGGTTTTCGACTGACTATTTTAATTTTTGCGGTTTTAACAATACTGCTTTTCTTTTTCACCTTTTTCACCACTAAAGAACGAATTCGTCCGAAGAAACACGAATCTAGTATTAAAGAGGATTTGAATGTTTTAAGAAAGAATATTTCTTGGATTATTCTTGCCATCTGTAGCATTTTGATTGTAGTAGGCTTGGTAGCCAGAATTTCTTCTACTGCTTTCTTTACCAAGTACAATATGGAATTGGGTGCCGAAAAAGTGCTTTGGTGGATGGACTCAACTACCCTTATAATCACCTTTGGTTTTGTAGGACAATTATTTGGTGCATTGATAACCCCTTCTCTTCTAAAAATAGTCGACAAACGAAGACTGATGATTGCGAGCAATCTACTATTTGCAAGTTCTATACTCGCCACCTATTTTGTTCCTACTCATCAATTTGTAGGGACACTTTTACTATACAGTTTAGGAATATTCGCTTTTGGTATTATCATTACTTTGCTATTTGCTATGTACACTGATTGTGCAGAATATGGTGAGTGGATGTCGGGACATAATAGTGCAGGACTAACGGTTTCCGCATCGATGTTTGCCCTCAAATTTGGTTCTGCTGTTGGAAGTGCGATACCTGGCTACATCTTAGGCTGGTATGGTTTTGTGAAAAACCAAGTACAAACAGAGGAAGCATTAACAGGTATAGGAACAATGTGGAATTTTGTTCCTGCTTTATTCTTTTTGGCGGCGGCATTATTAATGGTTTTTTATAAATTGGATGGTAACACAATGCAAAAAGTGGAACGAGAGTTATTAGAACGACGGGGAGAAATTGTTTAATAAAAAATGAATATTACATTGAATAACAAAGAAGATATAAGGGGGCAAATTCCTCCTCCCTATAATGGACAATTTGAGAACGGCATTTGCCACCCATTACTTTACCTTTGGGATGCTTGGTCTTATGTAGAAGCAGATATTATGCATTTATATTGTTTGGCTGTATCGCGCCTAAAACATGATGGTACAACACTTCATCCATCAGAACGCAATGATTTTCCGTTTCACATTAGGCATTTTACTTCCGATAATAATGGAAGAAGTTGGAAAGATGAAGGATGTTTTTTAGAAACAAACCCATGGTCAGAAAAATTCAACTTTTATACAATTTGGAGTGGTTCGGTTGAAGCTCTATCCAATGGTAATAAGTTAGTAGCTTTTACTGCACTTGAGCAAGTTGATATCAATCATAAATTTGTTCAAAATATTGCAATAGCAACTTCCAAAGATGGTTATAGCGTTGATAAAATTTTAGATATTGCCTTATCTTCCCCTCGCAAAGATTGGAAATCAATCATTATCAAAGGATATTATTTAGATGTACCCGAAAAACTAGGCAATACTGCGGGAGAAAATGGGGGGCCAATATTAGCATGGCGAGATCCCTTTATATTTCTTGATAAAGAAGAAAAGATTAACCTCTTTTGGGGCGGTAAAGTCAGTCCTAATAAGGGGGCTTTAGTAAGAGCAGAATTAGAAAAAAATGGAACGTTATACAAAATTGCAAAATTACATCCTCCTGTAACTGTTCCTGATGGAGATGAATTCACGCAGTTAGAGCTTCCAAAAGTATTATATGATAAAGATAAAAAGCTATATTATCTTATTATTTCAAGTTGTAATCGTTTGTATGAAGGGCAATCAGATGAAGAAGTGGACAAAGGAGTTAGGGTCTATAAATCAAAAATGATTAACGGTCCGTGGGAGGCTTTAGGAGGCAAAATTCTTGGTTCAGAAAATTTATTTGGTCCTACAGTACTAAAAACAGACTTTAGGAATAATCGTCTATTGTGTATAGCCCCTTATACAGATGCTGCTGAAAAACATCTGAGTCTTACTTTCTCTTCAGTATTTTATCTATATCTTGATAATCTTAGTATAGCATTTTTACCTACAATCTGAAAATTAAAAAAACAAAACATGAAAACAATTACACAACTACTGTTCTTAGCAATACTGACTATCAGTTGCTCTGACTCAAAGGAAAACAATGAAGTAATAAGCCAACTGCAAACTGATATCGATAGCTTGAAGAATTTAATACTTGAAAATTCAAGTGATATTAAAGGCGAAATCGCAACATTTTTGATGTTTCAAAAAGAAGATGCAGAACAGGCTATGAATTTTTACATTGGGCTCTTTGACAATTCCGAAATTGTGAATATCAAACGTTGGGGAAAGGAAGGCTCAGGAAAGGAAGGCACAATTATGCATGCCATATTTAGATTAAATGGAAAACTGTTTATGTGCAGCGACAGCCCACCCATTCATGCATGGGGCTTTACCCCAGCAGTTTCTAATTTTGTAGAATGCGTGGACGAAAATCAACTTGAACAGTTGTTTACAAAACTATCCGAAAACGGAAAAGTTATGATGCCAATTGACAATTATGGATTCAGTCAAAAATTTGGATTTGTTGAAGACCAGTTTGGCGTTTCCTGGCAACTTAATTTAGAATAAAAAAACCTGTCAGAAATTTCATCAAAACACCGCATCTATCTCAGCTCTCAACTTTGCAATTTGAGAAGGTCTTGACGCGTGATTTTTAACAACATCACCATTGCCATTTAACAGAAGGTAATATGGTATTCTCAATCCACTGCCGTAATGGTTTTGGATATCGACTTTCAATCTTTGATTGGCATTGATGTGATAACCAATCAATTCATATTGCTTGATGTTACGATGCCACTTTGCTACATCTGTTGCTTTGTCTGTACTGATATAAACAACTTGAACATCTTGTTCTTTAAGTAGTTTTTTCAAATTTGTATTAAACTGAAATTCTCTTTTACATGGACCACACCAACTTGCCCACACATCCAAGTAAAGTTTTTTGCCTTTAAATAATTGAGACAACTCTTTTAATGAGTTTACACTGTTAGGATTAGAAATAAAATTAATGCCATCTGCAAAATCAGCTTCAATGACTGCAAAGTATTTCTGAATTTTGTCAATATTGGGTTGAAGGTATTTCGAAAAGTTACTTTTTGAATATTTGGAATTAAACTGTTTGGAAATATCAACCAATGATTTTTCGTATTGGCTTTTATTACTTTCTTGATGAATGTAAGTAGCCAATGCAGATTCCTTAAGCCCATCAGGTAAATACTTGTTTATGCCGTCATAATAATGCGCATGTCTGTCAGGACCGACATCATAAATTGATTCATTTTTCGAATCATAATTTTCAGCCAAATACAACTTAGATCTGAACAGTGCTTTTAGATAATGACCGTACCAAGGAGATCTGTCTGCACCAGCAATTATCTGATCTTGATCAACAGCGTCCATCCATAAGTCTTTTGTATCTTGATCAATGACAGGTCTGCGTCGGGATCTTCTCCAAGACACTTCTGCTTTTCTAGCTGCATAAAAGCAATTTCTATCTATAGTCAATAATTCTTTAGCATCATCAGAGATCTTTAAATTTGGAGAGTCTAACATCTTCAGTTCGCTGGCTTTCGCATTGTCAAAGAGATCGGAAATATCTTGTCTTTTCATTGCAGAATTCAACGGTGGCATGCCCATTGAAACGTACCTAGGATTATTAAATCTGCCTAGAATATCTTGGAGTGGTTTTGAGTCGTCCAATACTTTTAAAACAACCGATGTTGGAGACAGCGCAATTTCAATCTGATAGCTCCTTCCTGGTTCGATTATCATTCTTTCATTTAATCTTGTAGGTATAACAACATTAATAAATGAAGCCTTGCTCAATTCTAAATTAACGGCAAATGAACCATCTTGATTTACTTGAACTGAATCATAAAAAGTGAGATGTCCTACCCCATTTACAGGATTTGAAACAAAAAGTTGTGACCCATCATATCCTTTTATTTGCCCATTAATAATTACATTTTCAGTTTTCACTTTTTCACTTGAACAACTGATTAAAAAGATGACAAATAATACTAATCCGAATGATCTCATTTATAATTTCTTTTTAATAATGAAAATAATATAATGCTCACAAAAATTGAAACGGCAGATAATGCATAAGCAACAAGCGTATCACCATACACAAAGGATCCAATACCAAACAAGGCAGTATAAACCATGATTACGCCTAAAAACATCATCGCTACTTCTATTGAAAGCCCTGTTGTTTTTTGGTTTGCAATTTCCAAATTTTCTGCTTCTGACAAATTAGAAACTACTTTACCCCACCCAATATTATGTGGTCTTGTTAATTTAAAAAATGAAGTTAATGTTTTCATATCTGTTGGCCTTGTCAAATAAGCAGTTACTAACCAAGACAATGTTGTAATCAAAACACCAATCAACATTTTTTGATAATCCTCTAGTGGAATATCAGGAAACACAAAGAATATTAAGGCAACTAAAAAAGAGACAATCATCGCTACAATTTCTGACTGCGCATTTATCCGCCACCAAAACCATCTGAGAATAAATATTAAACCTGTCCCTGCACCAATTTGTAATATCAAATTAAAAATTTCAAATGCACTTCTGAGATATAAAGCAAAAACAGCTGCTAATATCATCAAAAGTAATGTCGACATTCTACCGACAAAAACTTGTTGTTTTTCTGTAGCGTCCTGATTGACAAATCGCTTATAATAATCATTTACAATATAAGAGGAACCCCAATTAAGATGTGTGCTTATTGTAGACATTAATGCTGCTATTAAAGAAGCAATAATTAGTCCTAATAATCCATGCGGTAAATACGTCAACATCGCAGGAAATGCCAAATCATGGGCTAAAATATCATTATCAACATTAGGGAAACTTTCTTTAATATTTTCCAGCTCAGGAAACATAACCAGAGATGCTAGGGCAATAACTATCCAAGGCCAAGGACGCAAAGCATAATGCGCAACATTAAAAAACAAAGTAGCCTTTATCGCAGATTTTTCATCTTTTGCAGATAACATTCTTTGAGCAACATAACCGCCACCACCTGGTTCTGCACCCGGATACCAAACACTCCACCACTGCACAGCAATTGGAATAATAAACAATGGAATCGCAACATTGGGATCTGAAAAATCTGGAAAAAATGATAACTTATCGACCACGTTTTCGTGAGCGACTAAATTGGATAATCCATCTATTTCTGGCAATGAAACAATATAGATTGCAGCCGCTATCATTCCAATCATGCTCAAAACAAATTGGAAAAAGTCTGTGAGTATGACGCCACGCAATCCACCCATTGAAGAATAAACTACAGTGACCAATGAAACCAAAACGACGGTTTGTACTGGCGTGAGGCCCAGCATGATACCACCTATTTTGATACCTGCCAACATCACAGTAGCCATAATAACAACATTAAAAAATACACCCAGATAGATGGCTCTAAATCCTCTTAAAAAAGTTGCTGATGGTCCAGAGTATCTTAGTTCATAAAACTCAAGATCAGTCATAATGCCAGAACGCCTCCATAGTTTCGCATATACAAATACCGTTAGCATTCCAGTCAACAAAAATGCCCACCAGGCCCAATTACCAGCGACACCGTTTTGTCTAACAATATCAGTTACAAGGTTTGGCGTGTCAGCTGAAAAAGTTGTAGCAACCATTGAAACACCCAGCAACCACCATGGCATGTTATTTCCTGAAAGGAAAAATTCTTTAGCACTCTTTCCCGATTGCTTCGAAACATACAATCCGATTCCTAAAGTAACCAGAAAAAAAGCTATAATTATTGTCCAGTCAAAATTGGATAAATTCATTTTTGTTATTTGCCTTTAAATTAATCGATTTTATAGAATATCAAGTTTAGGTTTATAAAACATCACCTTCAAAATATCACTGAAGTCGTTTTTATTCAATAATGACTTCATCCACAAACAACCAGGCTTGATTACCTTCACCTTGTTTTCCTTGAGGAATTTTACCAAAATTTTTAGCTACCACTTTTAAGAATTTTGTTTTTAAATCCTTAGTTGAAATTGAAACATTTGCAATTTTCCCAAGTGTTCCAATATTGTTTATTTCATTAATCGACTTAAAAGATTTGCCATCATCAGACCTGAATACTTCTACTTTCTTTGGAAGATAAATCCATTGTCCATTGCCATTAAAAAACTTCAAATTAATTTTACTGATATCCGTTTTTTCTGGAAAAACATATTCTGCAACAAAATCGTAACCCTGAAAACCCAACCATTCATCACCACCATATTTTTCATCTGACCCTAATATGCCGTTGTTGATTGATCCTGCTCCCAATCCACTATATTGATCTGCTGGGGGGTTAACCAATAGGACTGCAGCTCGCGTTCCTAGATGGTTTTGAAAAATCTTCTCTATAGGTCTTCCTTTTACTGTATTATTTGCTGCTCTAAAAACATATCGCCCATTTTCCTTGAGATAGAAAGGAAAGTTTATATCTGAATTCCATATGGAGAATCCCGGCACTTTATATTCTATATAAGCATCTTTTGGCAATTCTTTAATATCGACATAAGCTCCCTTATTAAACTCTGTATATACTTTTGGAAACACATCAAATCTATAGTCTGAGATATTGACACCTTTTGACTTCCAAAAATCTTGATGTGCTGTCAAGGCATTAAAAAAATGAGTAAAGTCTTTGTCTTCTTTTTCTTTCCATAAAACCTCAGACAAAGCTGCCATTCTAGATAGTGCCATATATTCTACATTCTTAAAACTTGGCATATATTCTGTCCACACATTTCCTTGCGCACCCAAGATGTGATGGTGTTTGTCTTTTTCTAAAACTGAAGGAATCGGATTATAATTATAAACTTTCTCCAATGGTAAATATCCACCAATTGCTAAAGGTTCATTGGGGTTATTTGATTGGTAATAATCAAAATAACAATGAGATGTTGGCGTCATGATAACATCATGCCCAGCATTCGCTGCATCAATACCGCCTGCTATTCCGCGCCAAGACATTACTGTTGCATTTGGTGCTAAACCACCTTCAAGAATTTCATCCCATCCAATAATAGAGCGGCCTTTACTATTGATGTACTTTTCCATTCTTTTTATAAAATAAGACTGCAATTCATGTTCATCTTTAAGCCCTTCAGACTTAATGAGGTCTTGGCAAAATTGGCTATTTCTCCAAGCCGTTTTTGGTGCTTCATCTCCACCAATATGAATGTATTTAGACGGAAATAAATCAACTACTTCATCTATTACATTTTCTAAAAATTCAAATGTAGCTTCACTGGGACAATAAATGTCATGAAAGACACCCCATTTTGTTCCTACATCATATGGTTTGTTTTCACACGCCAATTCTGGATATGCCGCAATCGCTGCTAAGCTGTGTCCTGGCATTTCAATTTCTGGTATTACTTCAATCCCTTTTTCAGAGGCATATCTGACAATGTCTTTTACTTCGTCTTGTGTATAAAAGCCACCATACCGTTTGCCATCAAACTTTTGAGGTACATCATTATAATGGCCTATTAATGTTTCTTTTCTAAATGCAGCGACTTCTTGTAACTTAGGATATTGCTTTATTTCAATTCGCCAACCTTGATCTTCAGTTAGGTGCCAATGAAATTTATTATACCCATAAAAGAATAAGTAGTCAATATATTTTTTAACATCAGCAATAGGAAAAAAATGCCTGCATACATCCAAGTGCATGCCTCGATATTGGAACTTAGGAGAGGCTGATATATTTGCAATCGGCAAATTGTCATTGAATAATGTAATTTGAATCAAAGTCGATAAGGCATTGAATTTACCTTCTTCATCATTTGCTTTTATCGTAATTTCTCTTTTGTTAATTTGTAGGTAATAAGCACCTTCCAATCCTTCTTCAGCAAGAGATTCAAATTTAATATTGTAGTCTGCAGATTGTTTGATCGCCATTCGATTAAACGAAAGGTCATTTATACTATTATAATATTTCGTGCCAGCATTGTCATTGGAAAAAATAAGTTCCGTTATTTCAGAATAACCACTACTCATTTCTATTGAATCTGGATTTGGGATGAGAGGTCCTAAAAATCCAGGTTCTTGTTCATTACTGCAGGCAATTAAAACTAGTGTAAAAGACAATAATATTATATACTTCATCATATCATTTAATCTGAATCGTCATAGATATTTTAAATATAATAATTTACATTTTGGGCTAATGTGTCTATAGGAGTACGAATTACATGGCCTAACGTAATTTTATGTTTATCACAAATAGCTTGAAGGTATTTATGAGATTTAAATGCAACCGTTCCAACAAAGTGAATAGGAACATTTTGTAATTCATCTTTATATTGAAGAACGTGAGTCTGAAAATAATTTTCCAGATTTTTATTCAATAGGCTTTCTATAAAAGGGTCATTTAAATTTTCAAACACGAACTTTGCATACGAGGCTAAAAAGCGACCAGGAAAAGGCTTTTGATAGATATTAGATTTTAAATAATCTGGATCTAAATTATAATCTTGTGACAATTTTAATCCCAACTCAGTAGGAAGTTCATTATAAAAGTATGATCTGATTAACATTCTACCAAGGGCAGATCCTCCACCATCATCCATAATCGAATATCCTAAAGATTCTAATTTAGAATGTATTGTGGTGCCATCATAGAAACAGATATTGCTTCCTGTTCCTAATATGCCAACAACAGATGGCTGATTTGTGCAAGCATAAACAGCGCCTTCAATATCTCCTTTTATATTGCATTTAGATAAATTCGGGAAAAAAGATCTGAGCACATCTTCTAGTTTTTTAGCAAATACCTCAGATTTACATCCTGCACCAAAAAAATAGATACCAGAAATTTGATTTTTATACTTAGAGAGTAATTTAGAATTTTCTAATTCAGATTTTATCTTATCAGTATCTGAGTACGTAGGATTTATACCATTTGTTGTTATCTTTTCGACAACATCATGACTTTCTGTATTCAAACATACCCAATCACATGAGGTTGAACCTCCATCAGCAATAAGAATCACTTAAAATTAATTTTTGTAAAGATAATTAATTGTAGCGATCCTATATCTTTTCCTATAAATGTTATCAATGCCATACTTCCTTATAAAACCTAGAGGAAAACTGCCATTAACGATCATTTCAGGTCAATTAAGATATTATGAATGAGTCTGGCTCAGTAATACAAACGTAATCAAGAACGTTCTAACCATATTGCGACAATCTTAGAGAAACAGATGAGGCTTAACTAGTAAGAATAACGATTATTAGACTTTATCAATTAACGATTTTTTGACATATTAGAGTCTTAATAATCTATAATTTTGGGGGTATTGAATTATTCAAAGACTATTTAAGTAATTTATCATTCAAAAAGAGAGATTTGCATGATAATCAGTAATGAAATGATATTTTTGTAGCCGTAGATTTTATTATGCAGTTTGTACATCCACAGATTTTATGGGCACTTTTAGCCCTTTCTATACCAATCATTATCCATCTTTTTCACTTTAGACGGTTTAAAAAGGTATACTTCACCAACGTTAAGTTTTTAAAAGAGATAAAAGAAGAGAAAAGCACTAGACGTCAACTTCGTAATTTATTGGTCCTCTTATCTAGGCTTTTGGCTTTCAGCTTTCTTGTTTTTGCATTTGCACAACCATTTCTGTCAAAAAATGATACGGCAAAAACCGGTAAAAACTTTGTCAGCATATTTATTGACAATTCAAACAGTATGATGGCATTAAGCGAAGATGTGCCATTAGTCGATAAAGCAAAGAAAAAGGCTGAGGAAATAGTTAGTGCATATGGTGTCGCAGATCAGTTTCAAATACTGTCTCATGAATTAAAAGGCAGTCAACAAAGATGGATTAATCAAGAGAATACGATCCAAGCTATCGATGATATCTCCCTTAATCCTGAGGTTAATCTGTTATCTAACGTTTATAATAAGCAAAAGCAATCTAAGCCCAAAGAAGGCAATCATGTTATTTATTACATTTCAGATTTTCAAAAGAGCATCACCAATTTTAATTTAGATAATGACACACTATCAGAAATAAATCTGTTGCCGCTACAATCAATTAAAGAGAGTAATGTCTCGATTGATTCAGCTTGGTTTGAATCAGTAGTCCCTTCGATAAATCAGAATAACAAACTGATTGTTAGAATAAAAAATCACAGCGAAGAACCCAAAGATGATATCCGTCTAAGCATAAATCATAATAACCAAAACAGACCTGAAGGCACAATTTCTATTCCCGCAATGGGCACAAAAATAGATACCATCAATCTTTTGATTTCTCAACCAGGTTGGCAAAACATTCGAATTAAAATTGACGACTACCCTATCCAATTTGATGACACATACTTTATCAGTTTTAACATAAAAGAAAAAACATCTGTTTTAGCTATCAATAAAAATGGAACCAACAAATACTTGTCTGCTGTATTTAATGGGTTAAAATCTTTTGATCTCAAAAATGTTCAGGTTTCTTCGATTAAATATGATCAACTCAAAGATAACGACTTGATAATTTTGACGGAACTGAATGAAATTACTTCCGGCTTGGCTTCAGCGATAAAATCATATGTTGAAAATGGCGGCAACGTACTTGTTTTTCCAACCGCTAACGCAAACATCGCATCGTACAATAACTTTTTTACTTCATTGAATTCGAATACAATAAACAAATGGACAAAAACGAAGAGCAATGTATTTAGAATCAATACAAGTGAATTCGTTTTTGATAATGTCTATTCTACAATCGGAAATAATTTGAAATTGCCTACAACAGAAGGTCACTTTGAATTTAATAAGCAAAATGCAAGAGGTGGTGAATACTTACTCAGGTATCGTGATGGACAAAATTATATTACGAAATATAAAAGAGGTAAAGGAAACTTGTTTGTCTGTGCTTCCCCAATCGATAAAAAATATAATGACCTAGTGGTTAATGCTGAAGTCTTTGTACCGCTTGTATATAAAGTAGCATTTGCTGCCAATCAAAATGATCAATTGGCTTACAGCATTGGTAAGGATAATTTTACAGAAGTAAAAAACACCTCTACATCGAATGAGATTATTTATAAAATTAAAGGCGCACAAGAATTTATTCCTGGCCAAACAAACTTAGGTAACTCAACTTTGATTAACTTTAATAATATGATCACTGAAGCGGGTTATTATGATTTGGTTTTAAATGATGAGTTGATAAAAGGCTTAGCATTTAATTATGATCGCATTGAATCAAACCTTGACTACTTAAACATTGAATCGCTAAAGCAACAATTTGGACAAAGTGCAAATATCCTAGAAAATACTTTGAACGCTGATTTAAGTAATGTCATTAAAGAAAAAGATCAAGGCATCACTTATTGGAGATTATGTTTATTATTAGCTTTATTATTTTTAGCGATTGAAACGCTTTTGTTAAGATTCTGGAAAATTTAAAATCAATTGTTATTATGACGATATTGATTAAAAACGCAAAAATTATATTCCCAAAATCAAGTTTGCATAATAAGCAAAAAGATGTGCTTATTAAAAATGGTCTTATCGAAAAAATTGGAAGGAATATTAAAGATGACAAAGCCAAAGTCATCAAATCCAAAAATTTGCATTGCTCTATTGGATGGTTAGACGTCGGAACGATCTGTGGCGAACCTGGATATGAGCATAGAGAAACATTTGAGAGTCTCAGTAAGGCTGCATCATCTGGAGGATATACTGGCCTTTGCATTTTTCCGAATACACATCCGCCAATAGATAACAAATCTTCAATTCAATACATTCTCAATTCTACAAAGCATTTATTAACTGATTATTATCCAATCGGAGCCGTAAGTAAGGCATGTAAAGGAAAAGAAATCACGGAAATGATCGATCTTTCAAAAAATGGCGCTATTGCGTTTTCTGACGGTCACAATACCATAGATTCTAATGGTTTGTTTTTGAGAGCTCTTGAATATTTAAAATCTATAAATGGATTGCTCATTCATCAACCAAATGATCCTAACTTATCAAATGACAATAACATTCATGAAGGCATTGTCAGTACAAGTTTGGGTTTGAAAGCAAGTCCCAGTCTGAGCGAGTTTCTTACGATGGAAAGAGATGTGCAATTAGCTAAATATGCTGACTCAAAATTATTGGTTCATCAAATTTCAACTAAAGAAAGCATTGAGAAACTAAAAGCAACGAAAATTAAAAATATCTTTTCTTCAGTGGCTTACCATAACTTATGTAAGACGGAAAAAGAAATAGAATTGTTTGATGTAAATTCGAAAGTCAGTCCACCACTAAGATCTGAAGAAGACAAAGAAGCTTTAATAAATGCTGTTTCAAAAGGTGTCATTGATATTATTACAAGTAACCACGTTCCATTGGAAGAAGAGTTGAAGAAAAAGGAATTCGTCTATGCTGACGGAGGAGCTATAGGGTTACAAACATGTTTCGGTGCACTAATGACATTTGCACCAAAAATAAGTTTATCTAAAATTGTAAATGC
>JABDKX010000086.1 GCA_013001975.1 Saprospiraceae bacterium
GCAATAATCTTTATTTGCTCGTATTTGGATTCATCTGTTTTGCGGGTGTAAACTTTGATATTATCTTTTTCATCTACCAATTCCCATTCTCCGGAAGTGGGGCTGGTAAAAATGAATACGATACCTAATATAAATTGTAACATGACCATTGCGCAAAGTAAAAGCAATTTTTAAAGATAAAGTCAAAAGTAATTGTTAAAATACGTTGCTCAACAATTATTACAAGGCATAAAAAAAGCCAATGAAATTAATCATTGGCTCTTATCCTATTTTTTATAAATTAATTAAAGTGAACTTCAGTAAACTGAACTTCTTTTTTTCCTCGAATATAAAACCGAGACGGTATCTGTTGCCTTCAAAAAGCGATCTTCCAATGGAAATACTTTTTGATTTAATTGGTAATTGAAATTCTAATACACCATTTTCATTAAAAATCTGAATGTAAGAAACAACTGAGGTGGTTGTAAATTCTAAACTTTCACCATTTTTATTAAAAATCGCAGTTTCGAATAAAGCCTTTTCTGCTTCAGTTCCAATTGTTACTTCAACAGTTAGGTTATTTAATAACAATATTTCCTTAACTGGATTATTATTAGCTCCTAACGTTGTAGACAACAAAACAAGCACTAAAAAACTTAAAATTTTACTTTTCATAATTATTACTTTAACACGTTCATTATGTAGACAACAGATATGGGAAAAGACACTATGCTTAATGTAAAATAAAGTTATTAACCGGTTCTTATGTAAACTAGGCGTCAGTTTTTTAACGGTTTTGTAAAAAATATTCTAAAATTAACCATCTAAGAATTCATCTGTGAAATGCCCAAGTTGCTTAGGTTTTTCGAATTTTTCTTGATTATAAGACTTAGTTTGTCCTTTTGGAATAGATAGGTAGGTCCAATTCGTTGCAATAACTTTGCCAATAAATACGATTTGTCCAATGTGATATGCATAATGCATGAGTTGTCGGTTAATGGCTTCAATTATGGAATGACCGATATTCCGAACATATATTATTGTATCAAAGTTTTCTTTTGTTATTTGATCTACTGCCTTAAATACACAAGTCCAGCCTTCTTCCCATTTTAGCATCAGGTCTTCTTTCGATTTGATGATATCATCAAATTCTTCATCCCTGTTTCGCCATTTTTTTTCACCATCTTCAGAGAGAAAATTTGTAAATCGAGACAACATGTTACCATTGAGATGCTGAACCAAAATAGCTATAGAATTACTTTCTTCGTTTGGCTTCCAAAATAATTGGTCTTCCTCTAGTTGGTTAAAAGTTTTCTCTCCCAATAATTTATAATAAGACAATTGCTTTTTGACACTCTCAATATAATGCTCTTCAATGGTCATAATTAGTAGTTTAATTTTAAATAGGATAGAAAATTATAAACTGATTTGACAATCTCTTTTCGGCTATTTGTAAAGTGATTATTTAAAAACGAAAATGCCAGCACATTACCTTTATCTGTTTTTATAAATCCTGATAAACAATAATTATTACTCAATGATCCTGTTTTTGCAAATATCCATGGGTTTGCACTATAATATATTTTATCAAGCGTGTCATCTTCCAATCCGGTTGCAAAAAAGTTTTCAACATTCTCTAATCCAATTAATTTATAAATCTCTTGAAGCATATTCACTAAGTCATCGGGACTGGCTAAATTATATCGTGATAAGCCCGATCCATCCACCCATTTAATGTCATATTTGTTTTGAAAAATTGAGTCTTTTATGTGCTTAATGATTGTACTTGTATTCATATAATTTAGAACATTATTAGAACACATTAACAACAATTGTTCAGCTATAAAATTATCACTCTTTTGTATAATTTCTTTATAAAGCGTTGAGGATGGTATGCTTCGGAATGCTTTGGATTGAATGGAGTCAAATGTCTCTGTTATTATTTCAACTTCTACATTTAAAGTATCAGATAAAAGTGCTTGAATCGTTTCGTCATGCGGAATAAATGGTCGTGTAACTTCGTAATTGTCAGGTATCTCGTCAAACTCAAAATTAAATAGGTTTTCATGTTCGTTCCTATCGAGGATGTTGCGTCCATTTCCTTTTTTATAAGTTATATTTTTGGAAAAAAATGTAGGTGAGATTCTCAATTTATCTGAACTGCTCTTTGTAAATTTTATATTGTTTCCAAATAAGGGAAATTCAGAATTGCAAGATTGATAGGAATAATTATAATCATCCCAAGCCCAGCCATTCCCATAAAATGGAATATCTGATTTAGGATTTTTAACAATGAATATTTTATTGGAATTAGATTTTATAAAATTGAATCCGGATTGAATAGAATCAATTTTTGAATTTAAAAAGGAAGGATCGGCATTTGGTAATATGATTAAGCTGTCTCCCTTTTCTATATATTTGAAGGCGGTAACACTATCATCAAGAATATTTAGACAAGCTAAAAGTGTTATTAGTTTCACATTAGATGCTGGCGTAAATTGTAAGCCAGAATTAAAATTGTAAATGTCACTATTCTCAGTTATCGAATATACCTTAACACCCACAAAGTGATTTTTTAATAAGGTGTCTTCATTAATAATTTGATCCAGAGCGGCTGACCTATTTGCAACATCTGATATGCGCCCTTGATGTTTCGTTGATTTACATTGAATGAAAATCGTTAAGGAAATGAATATGTAAAAAAGAAATTTCATTTGATATCATAAAGCTATTAAAATGATTGATATTTGATTCTAGAAATTAAACTTTATAAAAAGACAAAAGTTAATTAGTATATGAAAAATCGGTGTACACTCATTCAAGCAAGTTCAAGGAGCAATGGAGATACAGGCATATTCTCTAACAAGTTAAGACAACACTTTGATGTAAATTTTGTTGACCTCAATGCGCTTCAAATAGGGCAGTATGATTATGAAGAAAAAAACAGAGATGATGATTTTATTCCCACCATCAGTAATATTATAAATATCAGCGATACCATTATACTTTTGACACCTATTTATTGGTATACAATGAGCGGGTTATTAAAAACATTTTTGGATCGGTTTACCGATTTGTTAAAAAACGAAATATCTACCGGTAGAAAATTAAGGGGAATGAACTTAGGATATATGAGTGTCAGCAATGATGAAAACTTATCTTATGATTTTGAAATGCCGGTTAGAATGTCTGCTGAATATTTAGGGATGAAATATTTAGGTCATGAGCATTTTAGTGTAAATGGAGGTTGGGTATCAGAATTATCAATTGAAAAGCTAAAAAAATACATGGATAAGTTGACGATATAGTTATACTTTTCTAAGTAATTCGTTTGCTGACTTGAGCTGTAGTTTTTTCAATTGTTCTAAATCAACATTAAATAAAGGTTTCAAATTATTTGCAGAAGCTGAAACAACTTTTATATAGCCAATTGATGCTGCCCAGGCTGCTAGAGTGACCATCATCGGATCTAAATCGTCTCTTATTGAACCATCATTTTTTCCTCTTTCAATTTCTTGAACAGTTAGTTTGAAAGGAAGATTTTGAATATCCTGTAGTTTTCTAAAGTAAACACTTTCCCTGATGCCTTCGGTTAACTTTTCTTTATTATCACCATAACCTGTTGACCTAATCATGGCAAAATAGTTAAGCAACGCTTCGGAGTAAAGAAAATTCTTTTCACTAAAATCAATAAAGAGTTTAAAGATTGACATGGTTCCTTCCAATCCTGTTTTTTCTTTGTTTTCTCTAAGCGTTGAATAATATTTATCAATGAGAAGTTGAAGCGCTTTATGCGTAACGGCCAATTGTAGGTTTTCTTTGCTTTGGAAGTATGAATAAAGTGTCACTTTGGTAATGCCTGCTTCTGCAGCAATATCCTCCATTTTGGCATTTGTAAAGCCAACTTTATTAAAAACAATCTCTGCTGCCTGAATCAGTTTTTGTTCTTTTAAACTCTTTTTTGAATCTTTCATTACTATATTTAGCGCATTTACAGCTTAAGGTTTGTAAATATAAAAATTAGCACTAGGTAATTACAAATTAACAGCGAATTGTTTAGCAGTCAAAAAGGCACATTTAAAAAGTTAGAGATATGAGAATTGCATTATTAGTAAGTGGTATTTTAGAATTAATTGGAGGAATGATTATTTACTTCAAGCCCGATTTGATATTTGCAAATACTTATACACCTACAGCTAAGTTTTTCGGATTAGCTGCTTTTGTTATTGGGATGATTAATATTTTCAGCTATCAAGAATTTAATGAATCACCAGTTTTTAAAAAAATATTCTTGACTATGATGGGTTACCACGCTGCGATTGCTATGATTTGTTTTGGCATGTCTCCAAAAATAATGCATTATACCCTAGAAGCGACATTGACCCACTTGGCATGCTTTGTATTGTTTTTTATTATGTATATGAAGGCCATTCCAAAGTCTCAATAACCAATCACTAACGAAATTTATTCATTAGTGTAAGTTGTTAGACCCTTTTTATCCAATCCCAAGCATACCAAACTAGAAATTTTAATTAAATTTGAAATTAAGTGTTTTCACCTATAAAATTAGTGGAAGCCCTGAGTATCTTTGTATTGCCCCCTGAACTTACCCAGAGAATTATAATACACACCTTATAAGAAACCTATGCCATTTAGACTTTAGGATACTAAGTCTGAATGTGAGATATATTTTTTAATTATCAAAGCATCAACCAATGCCAAGAAATACAATCACACTATTTGCCTTGTTTTGGTTACTGACTTATTCAATAATTGGATTGGGTCAAATTGAAACCTATGTATTAGGACAAGGAAATTATCAAGGAACTGTAATTCAAAGTAGCCATGAATCAGGTGAAAGCCAAGCGGTAAATACGCTATCTGATGATGGGTTCCTTCCAAACCTAAATGCGGCATCTCGATTTTTATCTCAAGCCACATTAGGACATAATTATGAAGACATCGAAGCGGTTGCTGATATGGGAATTGAAGACTGGATAGATGCTGAAATCGCAAAACCAGTGTCATTCAGTTTAATGGATAAGGTCATTGAATATCATGATTATAGAAGAGATTCCCTTAATGATCCTGAAGCAGGACAATCTATTCGATTCTGGGATTATGCCTGGTGGCAATATCATATGACTTCAGATGATGCCTTGAGGCAAAGAATTGCATTTGCATTAAGTGAAATTATGGTTATTTCTAGGTTCTCAGGATTTGGAAATGAGTCTTATGCGTTTGCTTCTTATTATGACATCTTCATGAATCATGCTTTCGGTAATTTTAGAGACTTACTTCAAGATGTGACTTACCATCCTGCGATGGGAAATTATTTAACGTATTTGAATAATCCTAAGTCAGATACAATCGAAGGTACTTTTCCTGATGAAAATTATGCAAGAGAAGTTATGCAGTTATTTACCATTGGTCTTTATGAATTAAATAATGATGGCACACCAGTTTTAGATACTTCTGGAAATGCCATTCCTACATACACCAATGTTGAAATCAGTGAATTTTCTAAAATTTTCACCGGACTGTCTTGGGGCGATAGAACAGAATTCTTTAAAGGTGCTTTAAACGATTCTAGTTATTTAATCACAATGAATATGTTTGATGATTATCATGAGCCTGGCGTTAAAAACTTGCTCAACGGTTTTCAAGTGCCTGATAGAAATCCAGTCGATGGAAATGCAGATATCTCGAATGCCTTGGATAACTTATTTGCACATCAAAATGTTGGGCCTTTTATATCAAAAATTCTGATTCAAAGGTTAATAACTTCAAATCCGAGCCCTGAATATATCGATAGGGTAGCCACTGTTTTTAATGATAACGGTATGGGTGTGAGAGGAGATATGGCTGCAACTGTAAAAGCCATTCTTTTGGACGATGAAGCACGACGCTGTGAAAATATAGATGATATAAACTATGGAAGGTTAAGGGAACCATTTATCAGATATTTCCAGATCAACAAAGCATTTGATGCAAGTACCTTAAGTGGTAATTATCGGAATGATATGAATTATGTGCAAATATTTGTACAGCAAAAACCAAACACTTCTCCTAGCGTGTTCAACTTTTTCCAGAATGACTACCAACCAATTGGACCAATTGAACAAGGAGGTTTTGTCGCACCTGAATTTCAAATAACAAACTCACAATCTATTACAGGATATATCAATGGATTATACGAATGGATAATTGATGAAAATATTGCAGATGAATATGATTTGTTTAGCGGGGAGGATAACGACGGATATGCGGATGAAATTTCAACTATCGATATTTCTGACGAACAGATGTATGCGGATGATGCATACCTCCATCAATTAATTGATCGTTTGAATCTGATTCTCGCACATGGCTTATTAACGCCAATGACCGAGCAAGTAATCATTGATGCGGTAAAAGAATTTGAACAAGCTGATGCTGATGATTTAGAACTTAGGACGAAACTCGCAATCTACTTGGTCTTATCATCACCTGAATATTTAATCCACAGATAAAAAAGAAATTATGTGTCGTAAAAAAAGAAAGATATCACGAAGAAGTTTTATTGGAGAAGCCAGTTGTGCGGCTTTAGGCTCAACAGCTTTTTTATCTTCTGCGCTTAATCTCGGAATGATTAATACAGCAGCTGCCAGGCCTCATATCATTGGCAATCCAAATGACTATAAATCCATGGTTTGTATTTTACTTGCTGGAGGAGCAGATACACACAATGTGTTAGTACCAACTGAAACAAGTGAATATCAAGATTATTTAAATACAAGATCTTCTTTGGCTTTAGATATAAATGCTAATCCACCCGAATTATTAGATTTAAACTATAACAATGCTGGACAAACATTTGCGGTACATGCAGGAATGCCAGATGTCAAAACAATGTTCGATAATGGTGACTTGGCATTTATAGCTAACATTGGAACGCTGATCGAACCT
Source organism: Saprospiraceae bacterium (assembly GCA_013001975.1). Taxonomy (GTDB): domain Bacteria; phylum Bacteroidota; class Bacteroidia; order Chitinophagales; family Saprospiraceae; genus RFSX01. The sequence continues at coordinate 6,928 of JABDKX010000086.1, forward strand.
ATTGCAGATGCTAATGATTATTTTAATGGCGGAAATCAATTGCCTCTTGGACTATATTCTCATAGTGATCAAATAATGCAGTGGCAAACATCAGTGCCTCAAAGCAGATCTGCAGTTGGTGTAGGAGGTAGAATGGCTGATCTTCTATATGACATGAATACATTAGATAATATTTCTATGAATATTTCATTGGATGGAAGAAACCGATTCCAAGCTGGAAATACGATTGTAGAATATGCTATCAATAATACAACGTCTGCACAAAATATTGGTTTCGATGGTTTCCCATCTTGGTGGTCTGATCAAGGATTCTTATCTGCAGTAAAGGACAGCGCAATAGGCAGTATGGTAGAAGATAATTACGCAAATATTTTCCATGAAACATTTGGAGATTTATCAAGACAAAACATTCAATCGAATGCAATTTTCGAAACAGCACTGGCCAATGTAACACCACTCAGTACAACATTTAGTCCAACAAGATTATCTCAAGATTTAAAAAAGATCGCTGAAGTCATGAGTGTCAGATCTCATCTAGGTGCAAACAGACAAATCTTTTTTACAACATTTGGAGGTTGGGATCATCATGATAATGTTTTAGGCAATCAAGCGGTTATGCTTCCGATGCTCAATGATGCATTAAACGAATTTAATGATGCCATGGCAGAATTGGGCATTCATGATGATGTGATCACATTTACAATTTCTGATTTTGCAAGAACATTAACATCAAATGGTAATGGCTCTGATCATGCTTGGGGAGGAAACCAAATGATAATGGGAGGACCGATCACAGGAAATACAATCTATGGTGAATATCCTTCATTAGCTCTCAATGGTCCACTCAACTTATCTGACAGAGGAAGAATTTTACCTAAAGTTTCTGTTGATGAGTTTTATGCAGATATCGCTCTTTGGTTTGGGGTGTCACCAAATGATTTGGATTATATACTGCCAAACTTGTGTAATTTTTATTCTACATCTGGATGTCCAGTAGATCCGCCTTCAGGATATACACCTTTAGGCATGTTCTAAAGAAGAATAGGTTGTATTTAAATTGAAAACTTAAATGATTAAAATGAAACGCTACTATATATTTTTACTTTTTATCCTAAGTGGGCATCTCATAAATGGTCAAATTTGTGTAGGTGAAGCAGGATCTGTTCATTGGCAAGCTTGGCAAAATTTGTTTGATAATGAATTAGGGGAATTGTATGCCGAAGAGAATTTCCCTGTCCGTCCAGATGTAAAACAAAAGATTTATAAACTTCAAAGTCCGATAAATTATGATAATTTTTTAGGCGGAAGAATTTCAGGTTTTATTACTGTTGGTCAAACAGATGATGTTCAATTTAATTTGACAGGAGATGATGTCACAAGATTTTATTTGAGTACAAGTGAAAGTCCTGATGATTTGGTTTTACAAGCCTATGCTGATGGGTATACAAATATTGAAGAGCATGATAAATATCCAGAGCAAACTTCAGGATTAATCAATATGGTAGCTGGACAATATTATTATTTTGAAATGATCTACATGGAAGGTTATGGTGGTGATCATATCTCCCTATATTGGAAGACAATAAACGATAATCCAACAGAGTGGCGATTGGTCAATGGTAATTTTATTGCAGATGTGGATTGTTTGCCAGCAGCTTGCCCTGAAAGAGGAACACCTTGTGATGATGGTGATAGTGCAACAAGCGATGATAAAGAAGATGGTTTTTGTAACTGTGTTGGAGAAGCCGTTCCAGTAGGCACCTGCGTAGGAGAAAGGGAATTTATAAATATGTACGCTTATGATTCTATTCCAGGTGGTGATCTGAATGACTTATATACACATCCAGATTTTCCAGCTATGCCTGACAGGAGTAAAACATTACATTATTTATCAGAACCTTTCAGTACTGAAGTAGATAGTGTAGGTCATATGATTCAATCTTTCTTAACTGTACCTGTAACTGGAAATTATAGATTTAATATAACAGGAAATAACGAATGTATTTTCTTTTTAAGTTCAGATGAGTTGATAGAAAATAAGCAAGCGCATCAAATATTGGTTTCTGGTGCAACAGATCCAACAGAGCATGATAAATATATTTGGCAATCGACATCAAATATTTATTTAGAGAAAGGAAAATATTATTACTGTGAAGTAAATCACAAAGAAAGCAGTTACTCCGAACACTTTGCCATATTTTGGCAAACACCATTTACTCAAGCAGATACATGGAAGCGAATTCCAGAATTTTATATCTATGATTATGATTGTGAAGTCGCTTGTATTCCTGAAGGAAACATGTGTGATGATGGCGATCCATTTACCAATAATGATCAATACGATGCTTATTGTAATTGTGTGGGTACTCCATGTGAACCGGCAAATTGTAATGATCCTATTGCCAGTTATAGCTCCTATCCTAAATGTGACTTAACAGATCAAATTGACAATAGAAGTGATGTGGGTTGGTTGTCTTGTCAAGAGTCAGCAAGTCCTAATCCACTCAGAAGTAACAGTCATTGGATTATGTACGATTTCGGACAAGAGTTTGTTATGAGACAATCACATGTTTGGAATTATAATGATGCTGTAAATTTTGACCAAGGTTTTGAACAAGTAGCGATTGATTACTCACTTGATGGTGCTAATTGGACTGAATTAAATCTATACAATTGGAATTTATCAGATGGTTCTTCAGATTATTCTGGATTTATTGGTCCTGACTTCGATGGTGCCGTTGCTCGTTACGTTTTAATTACTTCATTAGATACGGGTCAACCATGTAGAGGATTTGGTAAATTATTAATCAATGCAGAATTATGTAGTAACGCAGGCACAACATGTGATGATGGAAATCCATTTACAATTAATGATGTCATTGATCCATATTGTAATTGTGTTGGAACCAATACTGCATTTAACGACTGTGTAGTTGATACCTTGTCTCTTGGTGATACCCTCATAGTCATGGAAGTGCACAGTGCGATTGAATTGGTAGAATCTCAAAATACAATTGACTCAGCGGGATTCGTCATGTATATTTCAGGAGATGAAATTGATTTAAATCCAGGCTTTGAAACGTTATTGGGTTCTAATTTTGAAGCGATGATTGAACTTTGTGATGGTTCTGCACAAGACGAAGAAGATAACGATGAACTTTCTAAGAAGCGTAAAGATATAGATATTCTAAAAGTCCTTTCTGTTCCAGATACCGACAGACAGATTATTCAATTTTACCTAGAAGACCCAGGTCAAGTCCAGATTGAAATACTTAATCCTAAAGGAGAAAAAGTTTTTGAACTTTTAAATATTGATTTTATAAATAAAGGAATCTATCAAAAGAATTTAAGAACGAAGAAATTTGATCCGGGAATCTACCAAGTTGTTTATAAGTCTAAGAAAGGAACTGAAGTAGAAAGGTTAACAGTAATGTAAAATAATTTCTTATTTAATATTTAAATAAGTTTTTGTGAATACTAAAACAGGTTTCTAAATAGTTAGGGTAGCAACTAAATTCTAACTATGCAAAATTTATACATGTCTAAATATATTTTATCACCTTCAAAAAAGACATTGTATGAAAAACGCAATATTAATTATC
>JABDKX010000094.1 GCA_013001975.1 Saprospiraceae bacterium
GCACTTAGCTATTGTTATCAAAAAAAAGATGACTTCGAGAAAATGTTAGAAAGCAATAGGTTTGCTTATTCTGAAGCACAAAGACTGTTTGATGATGACCATTATTTAAGACTTGGAGCATTAAATAATTTGGGTTTAGCACTTAGGTTAAAAGATGATTATAATGAGGCATTAAAACTATATTTTGAAGCATTAACAAAAATTCAAGGTCAAAAAAACGAATTACTTGAAGGTACATTACTCGAAAACATAGGTGTTGTATTTTTGGAAATAGGAGATTATGAAAGTGCTTTAAATTATCTGGAAAATGCGATTCCATTTCTAAATGATTATTTCGAAAAAAAATTAAAACACAAAGGACACTTATCTTATCAAAGAGTAGCAAAAACACATCAGTTTCGAGCAGAAGCATATAAAGAGTTAGGAAATAACCTGGCAGCAATTAAGGAAATAGAAAAGGCACTAATTATCTATAATAAGAATGAAAAGCCTTTAATTCCTTTTAAAGTAGATTTAAAACTTGAGCTGATAGATTTGTATTTAAAATCGGGTTCCATACTACAAGCTAAAGCTGAAATATCAGAACTTGAAAACAAATTTATTATTTCAGATCTTCAGAAAAGTAAATTATTATTCTCAAAAGGATTGGTTGATTTTAAATCAAATCTGTATAAGGAAGCTATAGCTAAATTTAATACTGCATTGGCATACTTCGCTGAGGGAAATATATCGAACAAATCCGAAACAAACCTTTTTATTGGTTTGTGTTATTTGAAATTAAACGAAAGAACGGAAGCAGAAAGTTACTTTAATAAGTCTAAAACTTTATTGCTGGATTCAAATGCACTCAATTTTAATCTCGATATTTTTAATTATTATTCTACCATAATTGAAGAATATATTTCATTCGATAAAGAAGAAAATGATATCGATAAGAATATCATAATTAAAGGTTACATTGATTCATATGTAATTACCTCTCGAGCTGTTATTGCACAAATTAATACTCAAGAATCTAGACTGGATTTTATTTCTAAATTAAAGAATAGTAACAATTTAATTTTGAATTGGCTTTATCAAAATTATATATCTACTGGAGATAAGTCATATTTGAATTTGGCATTAATAGTTATCGAAAACTCAAAATCTATTTTATTATCAGCTCAATTAAAAGAAATCGCTAATAGTGTAAGTGGAGATAATGATTTATTTTCAGAAAGTAAATTGAAGCAATTTCAAAAAAAAGTTACAAGATTTAATCAACAAAAATTATTAGCAGAAATTAAAGGCAATAATGAATTAGAGAAATCTTTGCTGGATTCAATCTATATCTATAAAAGCAAATTTGATAGTGAAATAATTAAGTTGAATGTTAAATATCCAAATGCTGTAAAAAGTCTCTTTGAAAATGAAACTGATATTCGAAAAATACAAGAAAGATTAGAATCTAACGATGTAACATTTTTAAATTATTTTGAAGGAAAAGACAACTATTACTTATTAATTTTAAATGGAAAAGAGGTTGAATTTATTCAAGTTAAAGATAAAAATGAAATTCAAAAGCAGGTTGATCAAGTTTTGAATTCTATGGAATTTGAATCTATAAATGCTTTAAATAATTTTTCAAATTCCAGTTCTCAATTATTTAATAAGTTGTTTGGCAACCAATTTGAGAAATTCAGGAGTGATATTATTATTTCACCTGACGGCATGTTAAATAAACTCCCATTTTCAATTTTGTTGAAAGATAATTTGAATACTCATCCCAGATCTCTGAATTATTTATTACATGAAAAATCAATTGCATATGCTTATTCCGCAACATCTTGTATTTATCTAAATCAAGCAAGAAGTCCAAGCTCATCATTGGACTTTATTGTTTCAAGATTTAAAGGAAATGATCAGCTGAGAGGCTCAGTGTTTAATAGTTTAAAATCATCGAATATTAGAGTTGAAAAGATAAAGGGTGATTCGTTGTCGAAAGAGCAATTTTTTAAAATAGGATCTAGAACGAATATGCTTCACATTTCTTCACATGGAGAAGATTATGATTCATCATATCTGCAACCTTATTTAATATTAGGAAGAGAAAACTTGTTTATGAATGATTTATTTCAATCCAGCATAAATGCAGAACTTTTGACGCTAAGTGCTTGTTCAACTAATTCTGGATTATTTCATCAAGGAGAAGGAATTAAAAGTATGGCAAGTGCATTTGTAATGAGTGGAGCCAAGTCTGTTGTCGGTACAAATTGGAATGTCAATGATGAATCAACGGATAGAATATTAGACTTTTTTTATAAATATGCTTTGGGCGACAATACCATTGATAGGAGTTTACAGAAAGCTAAAATAGAATATTTGGAAAACTGTCAAGATAATAGAGTAGCACCCTATTATTGGGCTGGTTTAACAATGTTCGGTAATACTACTGAATTGAATTTGGAGTCCATCTCTTTCATAGAAAAATATGGATTGATTTTAATATTATTAATTCTAATTATACTCTTAGCATTTAAAGCAATAACAAGAAATCAGCTATAATTTTTTTTAACTCAACTTAATTATCCCCTATCTTCAACCCCGTTATAAGTGCCCTGTCTTCCAAATAGTAATCGTGTTACATTGTAAATATAGTAAAATCCAAAAAGGATTTCGGTAGCATTGCCATTACCTCTACACCAAATGTTAAAATATATAAATAATTTTTAATATGAAATTCTTTGTATAACTTTGCACCACTGAATTTTGAAATAGAATAGCTTATATGAATTCGCTTGTTACAACCACATATCCGCTTATCTAAATTCAAGATTACTCAAACGCCGAATTACTAACTGACAATTTCTACAATCAGTACATACTCTGATTGAAATTTTTATAAGACTGATTAAAATATCTGTTCTGAGGGTAATTAACAGATGTTGTAATTTTTTCTAAACATTTGATATATGTGAGTACTCAAATGTTGCTAGAAATCAATTTCATAATTGGTCGAAATCCGCACATAACTCACGAATAAGATTCATTTTATTGGTATTTCTTAGACGTGAAAATTTCGTACAGAATCTTATAGTAATAACTAATGACCATCAATAGAGTTATATTTTTAAGTGTGGTATTATTTGGAATAATTGCAAGTTTTAATATCTATTTAATTTATTTAAATGATATTAATGTTTCAACTACCGAAAAGACCCCATTAGTAAGTTTTTCATTTATGAAGAAGGGTGAAAAAGCCAAACCCCATTCACTAAATACTTGTGAAAATGCAAAGGCTAAATCTGAGCAACAAGAGAAAGCATTAATCCAAATAGATCAATTTAAAGATAAAAGTAAAATTGATAATACACTTGATGCGATATCTTCAGATCAAATTAAGTCGGAGTCTCAAACTGTCTTATCTGAAAAAAATGTACATGAAAGTGGAGAAACAGAAAGACAAAATTTTAAAAATGAATTTGATACTTATGTTGATAGCAATCAATATACAATATTAGACTCTACCAAATTTATAGATAAGAGTAAATCAAGTCATAATTTATTGAGATACACCATCTTGGCAAAAATTGTAGATTATAAACTGAGAAAACGTGGTGACCTCACTAATTATAATTTCAGCAATAAAGAAACATTGTCTAAGAAAATAAATGATTTGGAAACACCACAAGAAGACTTTCTAGATCTGGAAATAAACAGAAGCCCTGACATAAAAATTTTAGAGCTTGAATACAATGGTTTAAAAGCGTTTGACAGTGAAAATATTACCTTAAATAAATCAGATTTTAATCCCCAAACATTTAATACCGACATCCATATTAAATACATCGACCCTAAAAATGAACTTCAAGAAACAGTACTTTCTGTTTCACTTGGTCAAAAAAGTTTATTTCTAAAAAGTAATTCATCTATTCCAAATAAATTAATAGGTACGTGGATTGCTAATGGCAATGAAAAAGTAATCAATACTCGTAAAAAGGGAGAGTTTAAAATAATGGACATTTTTGAGATAAATGATCCCAACGAAGCTTTTGTTAAAATCGAAATTGCTCAAAACAATAAAGCTGTTTTTCACCAACCTGGCAATCAAAAATCGTTTTCTTATGACTACGCACAAAAAGAAAACATACTAACCCTTTACAACGACAATGGCATTTTCCACAAATTTCAATTCAATTCAATAAGTGATACCAATATCAATCTTGATCACAGTTGGCGGATTAAATTCACTCATGAAGGCAAATCTATAACAAACAAATTCGCCGTTTTAAGATACAGGTTGAATAAAGTAATTAATAATCAGGTTCACAAAAGCATTTGATCCTTAATTGCAACCTCTCTAAATGTTGAAAGAAGCTTGTAGCTTCATCTTCTATTCTCAATTCTGTTTTTTAATCACTTTACAGTAATTAATCATTCCTTTTTAATTCATAATTCTACTTTTCCCCTACATTCCATTTCGGAGAACAATGCATTGCATTTCGTAGAAGAAGCTCCATAATTAATAGGGGCTCCCAATCATTAATTTTTAATTAGAATTTTTTTGAAGAAAAAATTCTCCCAGGGTAAGATTCCCCAACCTCATTCGATATACTATCAAACAAAGCAAAGAAAGACTTTAAAAGGCACACTACGGAAACGCTTAAATAATGAAATAAGGTTTTGTAGACAACCCATTTAGTTTTTCAGTTCTCGAAAAGTAGTTTAATCACTTATTGGCAATACGTGCACAATGTTGCCCTAGGACTCTCATGTCTTGTCGACAACGGCATGATTCAAATTATGGCTTAACATTTTTTAACTCATAAAAACATTGAATCATGGATGTAATTATCACAATCCTCGAGATTATTATCGAGGAACTAGGAGGCTTATAGGAGACTTCTAAAATCGAAAAAATAGAGGACGACAGCTTGTCGCCTCTATTTCTTTTTTGATATTTCCTCTTGTAGCCAAGTTCTATATATTAGATTTTGATATTGTGAAAGGTCTACATTATCTCCATTATATTTTGATTTTGATAACCGATCTATGCAATCAATAAAATTGTAGTGAGACTGGTAAAACTTCTGACTTACCTTTATTTTTTTCCTTCTCAATTGACGCTTTATATTTGAAAGTTTTGAATTTAATAAAACCAAATCTATATTTTGATCTTTATATAATGCAACACTTATCAAACAGTTTCTTCGTAATTCAAGACCAAAATCCTTAAAGCTTGTGGTAATTAATCTTTCGTGTATCTCGTCATATCTACCCGTTTTAAAAGCCAGAAGAGCCAAGGCTAAATTTTTCGAACCTTCCAGATCATCAGTATTTACCAATTCAATATATTTTTCTATAAAGCCCTTTACCCAATTGTAAGGTTTAATCTTACCTAAAGTATCGACAATATTTACAAATTTGTTATGATCTATTTTACCATTTTGAAGCAACACTTCAGAATCGATCGCATATTCAAAGATTTCGCCGATTGTTTTCAAAGAAGTTAACTTGCCCTTCATCCATAACCTCAAACTATGAGATATTAAATAATAAGTTATGAGGGTATGTGTCATATCTGACACATCAAATTTAGATGCTTTCAAATTTTTAAATAATGCTGTCAAACTATCAGAATCATCATTCTCAATGATATGCTGTAGTTGGTTCATTTTTTCAGAAAGATCTGTAGCTGGAATTAACTGTTTTAATTCATTGGCTAGTAATATCTGACTTGACAGATCTATATTTTTTATACGACTAAAATTGATAAGCTCTAAAACATATGTAGAAACATATTCTTGAACGGAAGCGGTATAGTGGTCACTTAATTTCGATAAAATTTCAC
>JABDKX010000097.1 GCA_013001975.1 Saprospiraceae bacterium
ATTAAATAAAGTTGGTAGCAATACCCAATTATTGTTGCTATCATTATTATACTGATCATCCCAAACCCAACCATGACAAAAAATCCTCCTGCTTGATAAGCCACCCAAGTTATAAAACATAAGAGGATAGTATATGGAATACCTATCAAAAGCAACAATCGTTTTGGTAAGCGCAAAGAGGTGACATTTCTTCTTAACTTTTCATTTAACATGTCACGCATCAATGCTTTATTCAATGTTAAAATGTTATCCAATTTTTGATCTTGTGATTTCCACATATTTTGCAAGTCTTTATCTTCCATTTTTTGTAATTTTTAATTTAAATTTTGAAATTTATTTCGCAATATCTTCTTTATCCTAGAAAGTTTAGTTCCTACATTGGTAGCCGATATGCCCATAACGTGCGATATTTCTTTTTGACTTAATCCATCCAGATATAAAAGAATTAATGCTATATCTATTTCTCTTAACTCTTGAATAAATCGATTTAGAGTTTCCAACTTTGGGTCCTCTATTCTACTAACCTCACTTTTAATTGTCGTTTCTAATATGGTAGGCAAGTCAACAATATGAGCATCACGTTTTATACTTTTCCTATGAAAAGAAATGGATGTATTTAACGCAATCCGGTATATCCAAGTGGACAATTTATATTTCTCATCATAGTTTTCAAAAGAAGACCATAATTGCATTATGATATCCTGAAACAAATCTTGATGATTCTGCTTATCTTGGCAATAAGCATTTACAATTTTGTAAATAAGTCTTTTATGACTTTCGATGATATTTAGAAATTCTTCTTTATTATATTTCAAAGCAAAAGCTCTTTATTACATTATTCGCACAATAGTCTAAATTATCACACTTTGAATGGAATAATTTTTAAAATGAAAGAAAAATTTAATTAGGGTAAATTAATCCGCCGAAACAAAGAAATTAACGAAATGGGCAGCTGCAATCGTAAACCCACCTGCAGCAATGATGATACTTGAAAAACCACCCATAAAATGATGTATGCAAACTAAGAATAAACCGAAAATAGCTGTATAAAAAGTAGCTTTTGTTACCAATCCTTGCATATATCCTTTGATTAAAGAATTGTACACGAAATAGATTGTAATGCCAATCATTATTATTTCAAAAATAGGATGAGACAACCAAGATTGTGATTGTAAAAGACCTAATGAAATTAAAATTGGTAATATTGCACAATGAATGGCACACAAAAAAGAGGATGTGCCACCCCAAAAATCCATACTTTTAATTAGTTTCTTCATGCCTAAATGCAATAATGTTGCAAATATAGGTTAATTTTGAATAACATAGCAAGCTTTTTGATGGATAAAGCAGTACAAATATTAAGTCAACATAAATTAAGAAAAACACCATTTCGTTTGGATGTACTCAAACTCTTTCTTAATAACTCAACCAAAGGATTAACGACTCATTACATTGAAGAATCATTGGAAGATTTCGACAGGATTACCTTATATAGAACGCTGAAAACATTCGAAAAATCAGGGGTCATACATGTTGCTATTGATACCAGTCAAACAACCAAGTATGCCCTGTGTCATGACGATTGTACTGCGCATAATCACCTCGATGACCACGCCCATTTTCTCTGTAATCAATGCGGTGAAACATATTGCCTTGAAAATGTGATCAGACCAGAAATAACTTTACCTTCTGATTACACCCTGAGTTCAGCACATTTGGCACTCTCAGGCATTTGCAGTTCTTGCAACGCACAGTCATAATCTCAAAGGAAAATATTAACTTGTCGAACTAAATTTCTAATACTTTGGAGCAAAAGATTAAAGTAGCTATTGTTTTTGGTGGCAGATCAACTGAACACGCCATTTCTCTCTTATCTGCACAAAACGTGTTGAACTCACTAGACCTTGCAAAATTTGAACCTGTGCTCATCGGCATTGATAAAAATGGATGTTGGCATTACAATGAAAACTCAATGTCATTGTTGAATGCTCAAGATGCCAATTCAATTGCATTGGGAAAATTAGATCAACCGATTATTTTATCTCAAAATACAAATGACCGATCTATAGTTTCAAAAAAATCAAACGAAGTTATTACTAAAGTAGATGTTATTTTCCCTGTGCTTCATGGCACTTATGGTGAAGATGGTTCCATTCAAGGCCTTGCTAAATTGGCAAACATTCCTGTTGTTGGCTGTGGGATTTTAGGTTCTGCTGTTGGTATGGACAAAGATATAATGAAACGTATTTTACGAGATGCCAATATTAATGTGGCAAAATGGGTAACGGTAAGGCAAAATACGGATGGTGTCAATTATGATGATATCGTCAAAAAACTTGGCAACGAACTTTTTATCAAACCTGCTAACTTAGGTTCTTCTGTTGGTGTCAGTTATACCAAAGATGAAGACTCCTTTTTTAAAGGTCTGGAATCTGCATTAACATTTGATCCCAAAGTCATCATCGAAGAAAAAATAATCGGCAGAGAAATTGAATGTGCGGTTCTTGGAAATTCCCAACCACGCGCTTCCATCGCAGGAGAAATCATACCTAAAGATGGTTTCTACT
>JABDKX010000098.1 GCA_013001975.1 Saprospiraceae bacterium
ATGTAACGTCAAGGATTGCCCTTGAGGGGTACTGTAAAACCTTTTAAATCAGCCGAAGACAAAATCTCCCTAAAAGCTTCAATAGTGTAACTCATAATATTTAAAACAAATAATAAAACACGTTTCACCATTGCAAAGATAAAGGAATTTGCTCGGTTGATAATGCTATAATTAGCTTGTAAAAACCCAATAATTACAATTACACTTTAGTTTGTTGATTATCAATAACTTAAGGTGAGTTTTGATGTTCAACTTATATAGAAATTCTATAAGAATTTTATGGACTTAACTTTTGTAATGATTTAAAGAATATTCGTTCTAATATTTAGCTAGGGAGAGTTTCAGGTGAATGTCAATATAATTTTCTAAGAGAATAATAATTATATTTGAAGTATGAAAGAGCAGAGAAAAAATATCAGATTTCGTCACTTTTCGTCATTTTTTCTCGTCACTTTTTAAGAATAGAAAAATCAAATCCTTGGAAAAGGTAGTGGAGCCTAGGGGAGTCGAACCCCTGACCTTTTGACTGCCAGTCAAGCACTCTAGCCAGCTGAGCTAAGGCCCCATTCTTAAATTATCTTATTCTTATTTCATTTACACCTTAGCATACACACCCTTCGACTTTCGAATCTTAACAGCAACAACTTTATACTCAGGACAACTGGCTTCAGTATCCATTTCATCAGACGTTACGAGATTGACCATGATTTCTGGAAAGTGAAAGGTTGTACTTAAAATACCTGGTTTTACATCTTCGGTAATGTAAGCACTGACATCTACTTTTCCTCTCGGCGATTCCACACATATTTTATCGCCGTCTTTTACACCTATCGATTTGGCATCTTGCGGATTAATCCATAATCTGTCTTCAGTATTAATTAACACATTATTTGTTCTTCTGGTCATCGCACCACAATTGTAATGCTCCAAGTCTCTGTTCGTCGTTAATATATACGGATATTCCTTACCGTTAGCTACGATTTCATTTGTTTCTTTAAATGCATTAAAAGCAAAAAGTCCCTTTCCTCTTTTAAATTCTTCCGTATGTAAAAGTGGAGAATCGATACCGCCTTCCTTCACTGGCCATTGCTTACCATTGATACCTAACTCATCCCATTTCACACCTTTAAAGAAAGGAACGATTTGAGATATTTCTTCAAGCATTGTATCTGGAGCATATGGTTTTTGATCGTATCCCATTTTATTCATCATCTCTACTATAATCTGTCCATCTGGTTTTGAGTTTCCAATTGGCTCCACTAGCGCATTCACTCTTTGAATTCTTCTTTCTCCATTTGTAAATGTGCCACTCTTTTCAAAGAATGATGATCCTGGTAAAATGACGTCTGCATACTTAGCTGTTTCAGTCATAAACAATTCTTGAACAATAACCAATTCAATACTTTCTAATGCTTTGATGACTTTAGAAGTATTCGGATCTGTTTGAACGACATCTTCTCCAATTATCCAAATTGCTTTGAGATCTTTGTTGAGTCCAGCATCAAACATTTTTGGAATGGTGTACCCTATTTCAGACGGAATTGGAACACCATAAAATTTTTCGTAAGCAGCATTCTTTTCTAAATCCTCTACTGGAAAATAACCTGCACCTTGATGTGGTTGCACACCCATATCTGCCGATCCTTGAACATTATTTTGACCACGTAATGGATTTACACCAACACCTTTTCTTCCTATATTTCCAGTCAACAAAGCTAAATTGGCAATTTGCATTACCGTGAAAGTTCCTTGCGAATGTTCTGTTACACCTAAGCCATGAAAACTCATCGCATTCTGTGCATCTGCATAAGCCAACGCAGCTTCTTTCACAAGATTTCTGTCAACACCTGAGATTTTTTCCATAGCGTCGATATCAATTGACATCAACGATTCTTTATATCCTTCAAATCCTTCGGTTCGCATATCGATGAACGATTCATCATATTTTCCAGACTCCACAATATAGTACATCATCATATTCAGAACAGCAACATTGGTTCCTGGTCTCAGAGGTAAATGATA
>JABDKX010000107.1 GCA_013001975.1 Saprospiraceae bacterium
ACAATTATTGTCTTATAAGTCATTTCTTCTTTTAATAATTAATGTTTCTGGGATTTGTACAATCACTTGGGTTCCTTTAGCTTGACCATCATTATTTTTCAAATCTATAATTTCAATTTTTGAATTTAGGTTTTTATCACTATCCGCTTCTTGGTTTATAAGATCGATTCTCTTTTTTGTTATATCCATGCCATAGGATTTTCTTTTAACCTTGTCATCTTTAACTTTCGATGCAGCTTCTCTTCCAATACCATTATCAGTTATTGAAATATTGATAAGCGTTTCATCAAATTTTGTTATTTCTATTGAAAGAACCTTTTCTCCCTGCTTATGCATAAGTCCATGCCAGATAGCGTTTTCTACAAAAGGTTGTAGGAGCATTGGCGGAATTGATATCTTATCCAGATTGATTTGCTTATCTATATTTATAAAGTAGTCAAAGGAATTGCCAAAACGCATAGCTTCCATTTCTATATAGATTTCTAATGCACTCATTTCATCTGCTAAACTGATAAATGATTTGGTTGAATTATTTAAAATGAGACGCATTAATTTTGAAAATTTCACAAGGTAATGAGAAGCTGTTTTACCATCTTGTTGTAAGATGTAATTGTTAATTGAGTTTAAAGTATTAAAGAGGAAGTGAGGATTGATTTGAGCCCGTAACGCTCTCATTTCCATGTCCGTAATTTCTTTGAGATATTTATTTTTTAAATTTTCCTCATTTTTTATTGTGGCTATACGATAGGAATAAATGATCATTCCAAATAATATACTAGTAAGAACAAGAAATATTTGAAATCCAAGCGTTTGCCAAATAGCATGTTTAATTCCAAAATCTAAAGTAACAGGTTCATCATTCCATTTTCCATCGTAATTAGAAGCCTTTACTTGGAATTGATACTTTCCAGGTTTGAGATTAGTAAATCTTGAAAATGTTCTTTGATTCGGTTTTGACCAAATGGTATCATATCCCATTAAGCGATATGAATAAAGTGTTTTTGATGGAACAGTATATCCAATCGTATTATACTCAAAAGAAATATTATCGTCTTTATTATTTATTTGTTTTAACGAACCAAATGCTTTCGTTTGACGATTATTTATCTCAACATTTTTAATATAAACACGAGGAGGATGTGGGTTATTATATATTTCATTGGGTTTGAAAAAATTAACTCCTTCCATGTTTCCCATCCACAAGGTATCATTTGTTTTGAGATAAGCACCCGTCATAAATTCATTGGAAGTTAATCCATCGCTTTGAGAATACATCGTTGATTGGATATCATTTGCTTTGGCATCATAATTCAATTTGTACAAACCATAATTGGTGCTTGCCCATACAGAATTGTCGTCATTTAAAATTAAAGAACAAATGGCATCGTTTTCTAAAATACCATTTTCAGTATCAGCGCTTGTTAAAATATTGTAATCTTGGTCAAGCAAGAGTAAACCTTTCCCATCCGTAGCATACCAAATAAATCCATCTTGATCAAACAAAACTGTTTTTGTAGAATACCTTGTCGCATTAGCAGCCTTCGGGAATACCTTAATTAATGATTCGTTTTGAATCGAATATTTATACAAACCTGCATTTTGAGTACAAATAATTATATTCTTTTCTGGATCTTCAACAATAGAATAAATGATGTTATCTCCAAGAATAGAATTGTATTTATTAATTGTTTTAACAGAGTTGCCTTCTTTTATATAAATACCCGATGACCTAGTTCCGACCCATAACCTGTTTTTAGAATCTTTAATAATATTCCATATTACATTTATATTGTCTAATTCTTTTTCTTTTCCTTTTAAATAAAAATGGTCCAACTTTTTAAGTTCAGGCAATTTTATTTTTGTTATTCCACTGCCGTTGTGACCAACCCAAAGCGTATCGTTTTGATGATATAATTGTACAGACGAATTTGATATAAGCAAATCAGGATGCGAAGTTTTTGTATAAACTTGCAACTTGTCAGATGAAGTATTGTATTGCCAAAGCCCGGTATTGACAGACCCAATCCATACGTTACCAAAATTGTCTTTTTCTAGTTTTCGAGGTAACCTAAATCCCAAACTACTTTCGCTGGATCTTTCTGCATCTATAAAATCAAATTTATATAAGTAAGGATCCCAAACTAAGATGCCGTGTTGATCAGTTCCAAGATACATGACATCATTATAAGGATCTCTGACCATACTCATGATGTTTTCAGAGTCAATGATGTTAATTCCAGGAGCCTTAATCATAAATTTACCAGTTGTTCCAGACTTTATTTCATACATAAACAATCCAGATCTTTGGCAACTTATCCAAATAGAATTAAGTTTTTTGTCATAGTAAACGCAGTTAAATTTATAATTATGTTTTCCTAAGATTGAATGACTCATCTCAGTGAATGTTCGATTGTTAATGTTGTATTTGTACAAAAAACCATTATACTCCGTTAACCAAACATTACCTTGATTGTCATAGGTTGAACTGTTAAATGTTTTTACATCTAGGGCATCATTTTCAATAATATTAAGACGTCCATTTTTGAAATGAATAATTGTACCCTTTACTGTTGTTATGACAAATTCATTATCAGTGGCATATGGAAAACTGAGAATCCAATCTTGATATTTTGAAACATGCGCTTTTATTTCTTTACTGATAAGCCTTGACGAATGATTAGCTGTATTTATCTTGTAGACATTTTGTGATCTTGTTGAGACCCAAATAGAGTCTGACCCAGCATCGTGAAACTTTGATGGCTTTTCTCCTTCAATAAATATTTTTGAAATGCTGTCATTTTGGGTGTTGATATGATAAGCCCCATCTTCTTTCGTCACCCATACATTTGACTGTTTGTCTGTCCATACCTTATGAATGAAATTGTTAATGTATGAACTATCAACTTTAAACTCTTTCCTATAAATTTTGAAATCATAACCATCATAAGCATTTAGCCCATCCATAGTTCCCAGCCATAAAAATCCTTTTGGGTCTATTGACATGTCTAAAACAACATTTTGAGAGAGTCCTTTTGAAATATCAATCTTGTCAAGTCGCGGATAACTGATATAGGCAGGATCTTGAGAAAACAATTGTAAACTCAAAAAAGTGAAGACTAATAATTTAATATGCGGTTTCAACATTGGTTGCGTCAACAAGCAATTTAATTATTTATTCTTTATCATTTTAATTCAATGCACAAAACTGCTATCTCGATTAGTGAAAGTACATTTCCAATGAGTATTCGAAAATTGTCAGGATTTTATCAAGAATGTACTTATTCTATTGGATGTTCAAATACTAATTAAAAATGACCACTTACAAATTGTGATAAGAAACTTTAGTAATAATAATTCACATTTGTAATGAAAACAATTGATAACATCTAACATACTGCCATGACTATTAACATTACACAACGCGAAAAAGAAGTTCTCAACTTGATTTCTCATGAGTACACGACTACTGAAATCGCGAGAAAGCTCTACCTCAGTCCGCATACGGTAATTACGCATAGGAGAAATCTTTTTGTCAAACTTGATGTAAAAAATGTTGCTGGATTAGTTAGAAGAGGATTTGAAGAAGGAATTTTAATCCCAATTTTTAAAGTTTCTCCTCAACAAATGATGTCAGCATAACCCAAAAAGACCAATTGGTGAT
>JABDKX010000117.1 GCA_013001975.1 Saprospiraceae bacterium
CGTTGTGAACAATTCGCCAAGGGCGAACTTTAATCTGCGCAGCTTCGCTGACAGTGCATCTTAAAGTAAATTGTTCACAACAGAGATTTTCTTTAGTCTTTAATAAAAACTCAGGCTTCATGAAGCAAATACTGAATTACCGAATAATTATTTTATTAATTGCCATAAATTTTAATCTTAAAGCTCAAGAATTAGAAAAAAAAGTTGACTCATATTTATCACCATTAGTAAGTTCAGGAGATTTTTATGGTACTGTTCTATTTGCCAAAGAAGGAAATATTGAATTGGCAAAAGGTTACGGGTTTGCTGATCTTGAGCATCGTGTCGAAAATACATCTGAAACTATTTTTCATATCGCTTCCGTAAACAAACCTATTACCGCTGTAGGTGTGATGTATTTACATGAAAATGGAAAGCTAAATATTGATGACAATGTCGCTAAATATTTACCAGATTATCCGAATGGTGGTATTATCACAATAAAACACCTACTTTCTCAAACATCAGGAATTCCATCTTATAATAGGTTTCCTGATTACAGTGAATATTCAAAAAGAGAAAATTCTTTGAAAAATGTCGTGGATTGGTTTAAAGATGAAGACCTGCTATTCGAACCGGGCTCAAAATATGGTTACAGCAACTCAAATTTTGTTTTACTGGCTTATATCATAGAAAATGTCTCGGGTTTGACTTACCAGAATTTCATGGAGAATAATATTTTTGAACCATTAGAAATGAATCATACAAAACCTTTCAGATATGATGAGATAATTGAAAATAGGGCTGAAGGATATGATCCAGCTAACACTGCGTCAGGTTTAAAGAAAACAGGATTTTATAATAATTCCATCAAAATCGGAAGTGGCGCATTGTTTTCTACTGTTAGCGATTTATTAAAACTGGATCAGGTATTGTATACAGAGGATATTTTGAGCGAAGAGACCAAAAAGTTAATGTTTACATCGATTGGTGAAAATGAATATGGCTTAGGCTGGGGAGTTTGGAAAAGATTTGACAAAAATAAACACGACCATGATGGTGCATCACCTGGCTCGGTAGCCTATTTTTCAAGATATCCAGATGAAAAAGTAACTATCATCTTTTTGGGAAATATCAATTCAGGTGCATTTAACCGAATGAAATACGATCTAGCCGCTATTTATTTTAACAAAGAATATAAAATTCCGGAGCTAAAAAAGTATATATCCCTTGATGAAGATTCTCTAAAACAGTATGAAGGTAGATTTGAATTTGAGAGTGGTGTTTTTTTTGATCTCAAAGTGAAAGAAGGGGCACTTCGATTTTTGTGGCGAGGTCGCGGGGAACTTGGCTATTTTCTCTCACCACTGGGAGATGGAAAATTTTTCATGAGAGCAAGAGGAGATCAAATTGAGTTTAGAAAGATCGGAAATAATACAGAAGTGTATTATATAGAACGCTCCGGTAGAAGTAAGCTCAAAATAATTCAATAGGCCAAACAGTACGAAACAATGTGCCTGCCTACCTGCGGAAAGCAGGTAGATATGGCTCATTGCTGAGTCATTTAGGAGTTTTTCAAGGATTTCTGCCGAAATCCTAAAACCTCAATCCCTTTTGTTATCTTAGTTCCAAATCGTAACTAATCCTGCACGAACCGTTAGCTTTCATTTCAGAAAAAAAATATGTAATATGATAAAATCAATCAAATTTGGGTTATTGTGGACTTTAATTCTTATTGGATTTAACTCAAATGCTCAAACTGAAAATAGTAAGTCAGAAATCGAACAAATTTCAGAAACACTTATGGACTATATCGAGGGAACAGGTAATGGAGAACCCGACCGATTAAGGAAGGCGTTTCATCCTGACTTTAATCTTTATACTGTCACAGCAGAAGATAGTCTAAGAATTCGCTCTGGAGAAAAGTATATCTCCAACGTGAAAAAAGGAGAAAAAAATAGCAGGATTGGACGAATAATCTCCATTGATTATGAAAAGGATGCTGCCATTGCAAAAGCTGAAATACTAATACCAAATTGGCGAGTGTTCACAGATTATTTTTTATTACTGAAATACGAAGGAAACTGGAAAATTGTACATAAGAGTTATACTTGGAGAGAAATCCCAATTAAGAATGAATAATAAGAACTAACAAGATATATGAAATCATAGCCTCCTATTGGCAAGCTACATTTCATTTACTCAACCTTGGCAGTATTTAGACATAAATGAAAACAACCTAAATTAAGACATGACAACAACAACATTTCTAACATTTGTAGGTGATCAATGCGGAAAGGCCGAAGAAGCGATAAATTTCTACACGTCAATATTCCCCAATTCGGAAATTAAAAGCATAAAAAAATACTCTGAAGAAGAGGCTGGAGGCACTCCAGAACTTATTAAATATGGAGAATTCACCATAAATGGCACTGATTATTTAGTTTCAGAAAGCAATTATAATCATGCTTGGTCATTTACACACGCCGTTTCACTTTTAATAAGTGACAATTCCAATGAAGTCATACAAACACTTTTCGAACAACTTTCTTCAAATGGAGGTCAGGTTATGGTTCCTTTAGACAGCTACCAGGGTGAGGGAGATTACGGATTTGGTGAGAAATTTGGATGGTGTCAAGACAAATACGGCATATCATGGCAATTCATACTAACTTAATAACTCATTAAAAAGAAACTATCGAAGTAAAAAAATGATCAAGTTCTTTCGAAAAATACGCTACGACCTTATGGAGAAAAATAAAACTGGCAAATACTTTAAATATGCTATTGGCGAAATCGTGCTGGTTGTAATAGGAATTTTAATTGCACTTCAGATTAATAATTGGAATGAAGGAAGAAAAAACAATCAAAGAGAAACTCTAATTTTAAAGGAAATTCTTAACTCAATAAATAAAGACTTAAAATATAACGAAGATGTTGTTGACCGACTAATCGAAAGAAAACGACAAGGGTTAGACAGTTTGGAGACTTATATAGTTGATAAAAAACCAATTCAAGATTCTCTCTTTCTTAATTTCTATAGCGATGCAGGTCAAATAATTGCTCTGCTATATGATAATGGCCCTTATGAAGCGCTTAAATCCAGTGGTTTGGAATTAATTACTAATGATTCTTTAAGATCGGCAATTAATAACCTTTATGCTTTTGACCTTCCAACATTCACTAGTTTTTCCAATATTCGCAATGATCAAACCTATCCAGAAATTTCTGAATTAAGGCGTAATTTTATAAAATTAACGCCAGGACCTCAAAAAGAGGATTATATTCCCAGGGCTTTAAAAGTCGACGATATACTAAATAATCAAGACTTTCTTTTGGTTTATAACTTGGAACGTAACAAATATCGAATTTACACCTATTGGTTAAAAAATATGAGAACTTCTTTGTCGGATTTAAAAACACAGATAGAAAAAGAATTAGAAAAATAACGAAAGCCTGCCTACCGCAGGCAGGCACAACGAATAACCAATGATAAAATTCTTTCGTAAAATACGCTACAACCTTATGAGCCAAAACAAAACCGGAAAGTATCTTAAATACGCTATTGGAGAAATCATACTTGTTGTTTTTGGAATTCTCATTGCTTTACAAGTAAGCAACTGGAACGAAGTCAGAAAATCTAACCTTAAAACCGAGGCATTACTTGATAAATTTGAGGATGAATTGGTCCTAACGATCAAGAATGCCAATCATGATATAAAAAATTCTATTATAGGAGATTCTGTCATGAAGCGCGTTTTAAAAAATAAAGTAACACGTCAGGATTATATAAATGATGATCAATTAAGAACTTTAATAACTTGGCGTTTCACATTAAATCCTGAGCTAGATAATTTAGAGAAATTAGTAGAAAAAGAAGAAGAATTGGGCGATGACTATAATGAGGTCATTCATTTAATCAATCGTTTTAGTTATATACGAGAAAGGGAGGTTGATGCAATGAATTTATTGCGGTTGTCATCAGAAGAAAATTCTGACTTTATCAGTTTGAATTTTCCGTGGGCGAGATTATCAGATTCATTGTCCAATGAAGCTGCATACCAATATTTTTTAACCGATGAAAATTATAAAAATAGATTATATGCACATTGGAAAAAGTGTATGAACTATAATCGTATTATCATGAATTATCGCACGCAAATGCTCGAAATACTATCTAAACTCAAAATCATTAGAGAAGCATACACACCAACGCAACTAGAAGATTTATTTAAGAATTTAGAACAAAAACCTTTTGAAAGAATTGAGGCAAATAAAAGCATGAATGATATATATCCGGATGATCAATTAGCAAAAAGTTCGTTAATAGCTAATTTTACAAAAGATACCTTGCAAATTATCATAAAAAACAAAAAAGGAGACGAATTGAATTCCTACGAAGCTCGACCTGGACGAATATTTACAACAAGGACGTCTCGCACAGATCTATATAGCGATAATCTAAAAATCATAGAAGTATATAAAAATGGAATCTGTATCGAAAAATATAAAGAAGTCCAGTACGGCTATTTAATATTAAAATAAACATAACGAAAAGCCTGCCTATGGTAGGCAGGCGCGCGAGACGATAATGCTAATTTTGAGGTAGCGTATATCTTTTTCCAAGATACCAAGTAATTGATCCAGGTATGATCACTGTCTGCCAAAGAAAAAATAAAAGTTGTTCCCATCCTCCTAATTCAATAGTGTCACCTTCAATTACAAACAATGAATTACCAAGTGGACCAGCAGAGAAAACAACGATATTTATAACTATCCATCCAAAATGAAGGCCTAAGGGTGCATATAGTGATCTAGTTCTAGCAAACGCATAGGCAAACATCCAACCTGCTGCTCCAGTCAATAAAAAAACATAGATCATTGGGATAACGCCACGACCAAACATTTCATAACTGAACCAATGATAAATACCAAATGCTATCGCGCTAATAATGCACGACCAATTGACGCCTATTTTCTTGATCAGTAAGTATAAAATTGCCCCTCGAAAAATCAACTCTTCGAACAAAGCAGCTTTAAATGACCACCATACACCATTTAGACTTTCCCAAAATCCGTAGTCAGGGTTTCTGGCATAACTAAATTCCTTAAAATAGGACTGTCCCAAAAGATTGATTGCACAAAAGAAGGCCATGAGTAGTAATCCTACAGAAAACTCTCTTAAACGTCTACCATTAGGAATTATACCCAATGCAGTGATATGCTCTTTTCTGAATAACCAAAGAAGCAACCAAGAGAGGGCGAAAACCACTAATACACCAAGCATTCCAATTTATTGAGTTAA
>JABDKX010000121.1 GCA_013001975.1 Saprospiraceae bacterium
TTATTATTATGTAATGCTGGTTTTATGAAATGTATTACAACAACATTTCACTTAAAAAATAATAGCAGAGAATGAACACAGTTATGGGATATCTAGAAATTTGTGGGTTTGAACGCTCAACTTAAACTGTGGATATTGCTTACAGAATTTAATGGAAGCCTTAATGTTTTCTTCTTGTTTTTCATTATCCATAGGTTGGATATAAAAATGTTCAAAGTTCCAATCTGCAAAATCTAATGGGTTGATTCCTTTTTGAGGATAAACAATTTTAAGTTCTTGTCCTGTTTTCACAATAATCTCGGTATTGGCCTTTGGACTCACACAAATCCAATCGATTCCTTTTGGTAATTCAATTGTGCCATTGGTTTCGATCGCAATTTCAGCACCTACTTTATTTAATTCTGAAATGAGTGCCTCATCTAATTGAAGTGCAGGTTCACCACCTGTAAATACTATAAAAGGTTTTTCATCAAGAGGCCATAATTCCATTATTTTTTCTGCTAAGGTATCAGCTTTATATTTTCCTCCATTCAAACCATCCGTTCCCCAAAAATCAGTATCACAAAATTTACAAATGGCTTTGTGTCTGTCTTCTTCCCTACCCGACCATAAATTACATCCAGAAAAACGACAAAATATGGCTGGCCTTCCAGTATGGAAAGCTTCTCCTTGAAGTGTGTAGTATATTTCCTTTATGCTGTACTTGGATTTTGCCATCAAGTGCGAAAGTAAGGGTTATCGTGTTGATATGAAAGTAATTGCAATTTCAATAGTTTTGTTAGCAAAAGGAATTGCTGGATGTATACATTCATGTTCGAATGCCATTTTGTAAATCAGGGCCTTTTTAGAAGATTCTTACGCCTTGAAATAGAAAGCCACAACCCGATCCTGTAGCCAAAGTATCGCGCCAACTTAAATTTAATTCGTTGCCTTCCCTAACAAACAATCCATGATACCACATCGAATCCCTACAATCGGTTACACAAAAATTGATATCATTAAAACCGGATGATATATATTGACCTGTGGTTTTTTCTTGTAAAGGGGACCCATCAAATATTTTGTTGACAATCAATTCATAACCACCAACAGAATCAATTTCGAATGTCACTTCTTCAAACTGCACTTCATTACAATTCATTAATTCAGTTATAATCTCAACAGTAGTATCCATTGTAATTGTATCCAATCTGAAAAAAAATGAATCCATTCCAGCCATATTAAATGTGTCGATTCGGATATATATTGAATCTGTAAAAACCATTGTGTCCATATCAACTACAACAGTATCACAATTAAAAAGATAAGTACTGTCTTTGGTTAAATCAGCTCTGACATTTATTGTCACATCATTACAATCAACGATTTCGTAAGTAAAACCATCGTATTTACCAGCTAAAAAAGCAGGAGGAATCTCTTTTGAACATGAATATCCAACAATTGAAAGTGCGATGACCCAAAAAAGTATGTTATCTAATTTCATTTTCTTCAATTTGAAGCAGTTCTAAAGATATAAAACTCTAAACTAAGCTGTTCTATTTTGTTATAAATGCAAAAAGTTGCGCCTTTTGACAGCCGCAACTTTTTGCATTTCAGTTTACTATACTTTATTATCCGCCAAAGTCATCAAAAGCAATATTTTCTTCTGGAACGCCTAATTCATCTAATGCTTTAATAACAGATGCATTCATGGCAGGAGGTCCACAAAAGTAATATTCAACTTCTTCTGGCTCAGGGTGATTTGCTAAGTATTCTTTGACACACACAGGCATTATAAATCCTTGAAATCCATCACCGGGTGCATTGATATCTTCTTTAACTTGCCAATTATCTTCTGGCAACGGATTATCAAGAGAAACATAGAAGTTGAAATTTGGAAATTCTTTTTCTATCTCTCTGAATTCGTCGATGTAAAACAATTCTCTTTTTGTTCTCCCACCATACCAAAAGCTCACTTTTCTGTCTTTCACTTTTTCAGTGTGGAACATGTGAAAAAGGTGTGATCTTAATGGCGCCATTCCAGCACCACCACCAATGTACACCATTTCTTTCTTAGTCTCTTTTATAAAGAACTCTCCATAAGGACCAGAGATAACGCATTTGTCACCAGGCTGCAATCCAAAGACATAAGAAGAACAAACACCAGGATTGACATCGGCCCAAGTATTTTTTGCTCTATCCCAAGGTGGTGTAGCAATCCTAATATTGAGTTTTACAATGTTTCCTTCTGCAGGATGATTCGCCATTGAATACGCTCTAAATTGAGGTTCTTCATTGACCATTTTTAAATCCCAAAGATTAAATTTATCCCATTCAGATTGAAATTTGTTTGGATCATCATGATGATCAGGGTGCGCTGTGATATCCATTGTTTTGTAATCAACAGTTATTTCTGGAACGTCGATTTGGATATATCCACCTGCTTTAAAATCTAGTTCTTCGCCTTCTGGTAATTTAACTACAAATTCTTTGATGAATGAAGCCACATTATAATTCGCAATCACTTCACATTCCCATTTTTTGATACCGAACACTTCTTCCGGTACAGCTACTTCCATGTCTTCTCTCACTTTCACCTGGCAAGCCAAACGTTTGCCTTCAGCTGCTTCTTTTCTTGTTAAGTGATTCATTTCAGTAGGCAATACTTCACCTCCCCCAGAATGCACATGACATTCACACATCGCACAAGTTCCACCACCTCCACATGCGGAAGGTAAGAATAAATTTTGCTCTGACAATGCAGTTAAAAGATTAGCCCCAGGTTGTACTTTTAATGGGTTGTCAACATCGCCATTTACAATAATACTGACATCACCTTGAGGTACAAGTTGTTTTCTTGCATAAATCAACATCATTGATAAAGCCAAAATAACACCACAAAAAACAATAAGGGCATATAAGATTGGCATTAGTTCCATTAGAATGAATATTGTCATCTCTTGTTATATCTTTTATTCAATTATTTAAAATGCACTAGGATCAATTCCCATTAATCCCATAAATGCCATTCCCATTAATCCTGTTAAAAGGAAAGCCATTCCCAGACCTCTCAATGGCGCTGGAACATTTGAGTATTTCATTTTTTCTCTGATGGCTGCAATAGCAATGATCGCTAGGAACCAACCAAATCCACCTCCTAGTCCAAAAGCAACCGACTCACTAAAATTGTATTCTTTAGAAACCATAAATAATGATCCCCCAAGAATGGCACAATTTACTGTGATCAATGGCAAGAAAATTCCAAGTGAATTATATAATGCAGGAGAATACTTTTCTACAACCATTTCTACCAATTGGACCATTGATGCGATAACAGCAATAAAAAGTATAAATCTCAAAAATGTCAAATCAGTTCCAAATAAACCACCTTCGCTCAATAAGAAAGTATTGATAACCCAGTTTATTGGCATGGTGATTCCAAGAACAAAAATTACGGCTAAACCAAGACCAAATGCAGTCTTTACCGTTTTCGATACCGCTAAGTAAGAACACATTCCTAAGAAATATGACAAAGCCAAATTTTCAATGAATGCTGATTTAATAAATATATTTACTAATTCCATTTTATTTAATGTTTAGGATACGTCAACTAAATTAGGTCTCCAAGCTCTATGTGCCCAGATTAATACGCCAATTACAAACATGGCAGAAGGGAATAAAACCATGAGGTTATTTCCTTGATACCAGCCAAAGATTGAACTTGTCGTTGTATCGACCATATATTCAGATGAAGCACCAATTATTTTTGCTCCAAATATTTCGCCTTTACCGAAGAACTCTCTGAAAAAAGCAACGATTAAAAGTATGATACCATACCCTATTCCGTTACCTAATCCATCCAACGTAGATTCGTAAGGTCTGTTGGCCATTGCAAAAGCTTCCAAACGTCCCATTACGATACAGTTTGTAATAATCAATCCGATAAAAACTGATAATTGCTTATAACTTTCAAATGCGACCGCTTTTAATGTTAATTCAACAACGGTTACTAGAGTTGCGATGATAACCAACTGAACGATCATCCTTACTTGCTTAGGAATAGATTTTCTAAGCAGTGAAGTGATTAAGTTTGCAAACACACAAACAAACACAACGGCTACGGCCATAACGGCAGCATTTTTCATACCGGTTGTAACTGCAAGTGCAGAGCAAATTCCTAATACTTGAACCGTAATCGGATTGTTGTCACTCAAAGGATCAGTCAACAATTTCTTTTCTTTCTTGCCGAACTTATATCCTTCTTTCTTTTCTATGACTGCTGTTTCTGCCATATTTTATTTTTTTAATTTTTGTCTAGCTTTTTAAGCTTTTAAAATAAGGTTCGTAAGCTTTTAAATCTTCTTTCAACATATCTGAAACACCATCTGCTGTAATCGTTGCACCAGAAATACCATCAACTTCATATGTATCATCTTTGGCACCTCCTTTTCTAACATAAACAGATTTATATTCTCCTTCGGGTGTATAAATTTTCTTTCCTATAAATTGTCTCACCCACGATTTGTTGTCTTTGATTTCTGCTCCTAATCCAGGTGTTTCTTGTTTATGGTCAAATGAAACACCAGCAATTGTAGATAAATCAGATTCCAAGGCGATATTGCCCCAAATCTCATCCCAAAGTCCTTTACCTCTTGTATAAAGAATGTAGTAAGTAGAACCATCACCTTTGGTGTATTCATATAAAGGCATTAATCTTTCTGAAACATCTTTTTTATTTTCTTTTCCCAAATCGATGTTTTCAGCTAATCCCCCTTTCACACCCAGTTCAATCAATTCTTCTTTCTCGTATAATTTACCAGAATTATCAACCACTAATTGTTTGACTTGATTTTCAAAAATAGTTTGAACTTGATCATCAGAAATAGATTCAAAATCTCCTTCTATGTGGTTAGCAACAGCAGCGAGTGTTGCTTTCTTTGAATACAAAGATTCGTTTAATTCGTGCGTGGATTTAAGGCCATTTTGAAGTCCTGCTAATAGCAATGCTACAACAGAAGTCATAATTAACACGAATCGTATTATTGAGCCAGTACTATGCATGAGCTAATCTTTTTTTCATGTTTGATTGAATAACAAAATAATCTATCAGAGGCGCCATTGTATTTAAAAATAAAATAGCCAACATCCATCCTTCTGGGTAAGCTGGATTAAATACTCTGATGAGTAAACCAATGGATCCTATCAAGAAACCATAAATCCATTTTCCTTTATGCGTCGAGCATGCTGTCACTGGATCCGTTGCCATAAATGCCATTGCAAAGAAGAAACTACCCATGTAGAAATGGTAATACCAAGGGACATCCATAAATGGTGTTGCGTCCCAAGCATTAAATATCATACCCATAAAAGCAGCTCCTAAAAGCATACTCAACATGATACGCCAACTGGCAATACCTGTGATGAGTAAAATGGCAGCACCTATTAAAATTAAAGGCTTGCTTGTTTCACCTATTGATCCAGGTATTGTGCCCCAAAACATTTCATTGATCGAGAACGTATTTATTACATTTTCCCAGCCCCCTTGATAAGCCAAAGCTAGAGGCGTTGCGCCACTGTAACCATCAGCGACGACACTCGAGGAGTCGAAGGTGGCCATGCCACCCCATTCAAATAAGCTGTTAAACAAATTATGTGCCCAACCATAATCTACGGCAGCACCTTCAGATAAACTTTCAAAACCTGAAACCCAAACTTCATCTCCAGCAATTGTCGTTGGATAAGCGAAGAATACAAATACCCTTGCTAGTAAAGCTACATTCCAAATATTCATTCCAGTTCCACCAAATGCTTCTTTTCCTATGATAACAGCAAAAGCAACCGCAACACAAAGAATCCAAATTGGAATATCAGGTGGCATAATCAATGGAATTAATGCGCCTGATACTAAAAATCCTTCCTCAATCGGATGGCCTTTCTTAGCAGCAAACCAAAATTCAATGCCCAGACCAATGATGTGCGTCCAAATAAATATTGGCAACAACTTGATCAAACCATGTGTCAATTTTAAGTGGAATCCTTCCAAGAATCCAGGAAACATACCCATGGCATCAAAGTGTTGATGACCGATGTTATATGTACCGAAAACGTAAGCCAATTGCATGGCTAAAACGACAAAAACCATTGTTCGTTTCAAATCCATTCCATCTCTAACGTGAACACCATTACTTGTTGTTGTATTTGGCGCATACGCAAAAGTGAAAAAGCCATCATAAAGTGTGTGTAAGAACGGGCTCTTCTTTTTATCTGGCTCGATTTTCTTTAAAAAATTTAATAGTCCCATTTATATTGGTTCTTATTTCTAATGTTTACTAATTTATCTAAGCTTGTTCACGCATCATGTCTAATCCTTCACGCAGGATTGACTGTAATGGCATTTTTGATGTACAAGCAAATTCTGCTAAGGCGATATCTTCTTCGCTCATTTCATTTATACCTAAGGCTTCCATCTTTTCGATTTCGCCTGTCATAATGGCTTTCATTAAATGTTGAGGATATATATCCATTGGCAACATTTTTTCATATTGACCAGTTACAACGAATGCTCTTTCTTCACCATGTGTATTTGTATTTGCTTCAAACTCATGGTTGCCCATTAAGAAGTTAGGAAATGTTCTTGAAACACTTGGTCTAGGTGTTACTGGGAGCAACCAACCAAACAACTCATAGTTATCGCCTTCTTTGATAGCTGTTATTTGATTAGCGTCAATACTTAGAAAATCATCCTCTCCTGCTGTACTGCCACTTAATACATCTCCTATAATAACTCTAGTTTTACTTTCTAATAAATTACCTTTTAGTAATTCAGAAACGCTGGCTCCCATCGAGGTACGCACATTCATTGGTGTTTTTACTTGGCCACCAGTTAATGAAACTACTTTTTCACATTTATAAATACCTTCATTGAAAAGTCTTCCAATTGTCATTACTGACTCAGGTGTTAAAGTCCAAACCGTATTTATACCTCTGATTGGCGCCGTGTGGTGTATTTGAACACCAACATTACCTACTGGGTGCTTTCCATTAAACCAATGCTTTTGAACACCTTGGGCTTCAGTATATGTTGGGTGCGGTTTTTCTCCTCTTGCATCCAAACCAAGGTAAACCATGCCTGATGTCAATTGATTCAGAATATCCAGACCTTTTTGGAAATGAGGCCCATTTCCTTCAGCAATCAAATTTAAATCAGTCGCCAAAGGCGCTGAGTCGAATGTAGAAACAAATATATTTTGAGGGATCAATTCTGTATCAGCGACTACATCATATGGTCTTTGATTAATGTGTGCCCATGCTCCTGATTCAATTAAGAATTGTACAAGTTTTTCTCTGTCAGTACCTTCTGTAGATGGCGCATCGAATTGTTTGTATCTCTGCTCTTTATCTGCCATGATGATAACATGAGAAATTGACCTTTTGGCACCTCTCCTTATTTCAACAATTTCACCACTCACTGGAGCAGTATATTTGATATCAGGTTGTGTCTTATCAAAAAACAAAACATCACCTGCTTTGACTTCATCGCCTTCTTCAACCACCATCTTTGGAATTGGAGCATTTCCTCTAAAATCTCCGGGTTTAACCGCAAATCTCGTAACAGGAACATCAACAATTTCAGATGACGGTTTACCTGTTAATTTAATATCATGCCCTTTCGATAATAAATGATAGTTATTGGCATCAGCATATTTAGGTGCTGGTTTGCCAAAGAATTCTTTGAAGGAAGGAACAAGGCTTAAGTTGTTTTTCATGGTATCGATGCCTTCTTTTTGGGCTTCGATTTGGATCAGGTTATCAGATATTGAAAAAACCGCAGCAAGTACGAGAACAACACCTACAATAACTAAGGCAGCTATAAGCATTTAGAATATATGTTTAATACGCGAAAAAACTAATAGTTTCAGACCTTTCTAGGTTCTGAAAATCGCCACAAATATATAACTCTTTGTACATATCTTAGGTGCAGTATAGGTCAAAAATGAGGAATTTACTATTTAGACGAAATCTAGATAAGTTGAGTGTATTTATAGACGTTTTTAACTTATGATTCTAAATTTGGCGCCGCTTCATTTATTCTATGGTAATTGGGGATAATTTGCGATAAATGATGTTCTAAATGATTGATATAATCCCAAATTAAATATGACAAATTTGCCTTGCTTCCTTCAGCAATTGCGTGCATGCCAATCAAATGAAAATTATGGTTTGTCGTCAGTTTATTGACGTGATCCTGACCTATTTGATCTATAGCGTTGGCAAAATGTTTGTTACAGCTTTCCCAAAGCGTGATCACATCTAAATGAGTTCTTCCTTGATAATTATTGGTTGCAACCCATAAGTTTTGATTATATCCATCAAAATTCAGGTCATTTTGGTCTAAAGAGCGCATCACTCTTCGGTGATTATTAAAAGCAGAGTCAATTAAATGTCCTAATATTTCTTTCTTAGACCACTTTTCAAGAGATGGTTTTTCATGAAAAATGGACTGTGGGATTTTATTCAATAACGGAATTGACAGATCAACAATTCTATTTAATAACGTACTGTGGTTCATAAATAATTATTTTTACTAATCTGTTGCGCTATCCAACTTCTGATGATGTTTTAAATTTAACTTTAATTTTTGCATCATGAGCAGAATTCTTCTGGCTTTGGTTTCCTCACTTTTAGAATTATAAATCCAATCCAAGTATGCTTTTTTCTCACTTTCTGTAAAACTATCAAATGTAAGTTTTACTGAAGAGGGTTCATTTTCAAAGCATTCGTTGAGTTCATCTGGGATTTGTACTTTTATAATATCCCGAAACAAAACGACATCAACATAATCGCCTTCTTCTTTATTAATTTTCTTTCTTATCGCCGATTTAACTGGTAAGAAAAGTTTCCCCTCTCCCATTGGCATCAATTTATATTGCTTCAATTGATATTTACCTACAAATCCTTTTACAGTTACCCAACCAAAAGGGCTTAAACTGTTTTGAGGAACACTTGGAATTTCAGCATAAGTCCAACCCCCTTTACCTTTAAACTTCTTTAACAGCACTTTGCCTTCAAACAAAGGAATTGGTTTTGTCATAACCTATTCTACTTTACTGACTTCTTCTTCGGTGACCATTTTATCCGACGAATTACCCCAAGAATTTAGGATGTAATTCATGACATCGGCCACTTCCTCATCATCCAATCCAAGAGGTGCCATCAGACCGTTATAGGTGGCGCCATTGACAACGATTTCTCCTTTCTGACCATTTTTTACAGCCTTGATACTTTCCTCTCTGTTATTTAAAAGATAATCTGCTTTAGCGAGCGGTGGAAAAACACCTTTCATGCCTTCACCTGTAGGCATATGGCACACCTTACAAAAATCAGCATATACTTCTTCTCCTCGCTTGATACTTTCTTTTAAAGGATCGGTTGCTTGAAATGAAATAAAAACGCAAGCAATAAAAGTTATGGTTATTAATAGTTTCATGATATTCTGATTTTGAATTATTGGTTTGAAGGAATAATTTTATAAATGCCTTTGCCTTCAACAGCGACGTAAATATAACCATCGGGTCCTTGTCGAACATTTCTAATTCTTCCAGAATCGGTCATCAGTTTCTCTCTCTTTACAACACCCGAATCATTAATCTCAAGTCTTTCTAAATATTGGAAAACTAACGAACCTACCAATAGATTTCCTTTCCATTTAGGATAGATGTCTGAAGTAATAAAACACATACCACTTGGCGCAATTGAAGGCACCCAAGTATGAAAAGATTTCGCCATTCCAGGAAATGCCTTTTTATCTGTAAAGGAAGTTCCAGAGTAATTAATGCCATACGAAGCTTTGGGCCAGCCAAAATTCGCACCGGCTTTCACAATATTTATTTCGTCTCCTCCACGAGGACCGTGCTCATGCACCCAAATTTCACATGTCTCTGGATGCATTACCATACCTTGAGGATTTCTATGTCCAAAACTGTAAATGGCTTTTTTAGCATTTTTCTCATCATAAAAAGGATTATCTTCAGGAATACTGCCATCGTCATTTATACGATAAATCTTTCCTCCGTCTCTGGTAATATCTTGTGGATTTTCATCTCGATTTCCCCTGTCTCCAATTGAAAAATACAAATAACCATTTTTATCAAATTCTAATCGGGATCCAAAATGGTAGGGTTTCCTGGTGTTCGGACTTCCTTTGTACAGCAATTCATAATTTGTAAAAACATCATCAGACAATTTTACACGCGTCACTGCTGTCATACCGCCTTTCTCTTCTCCTTCTTGTGAAGAATAAGAAAGGTAGATCCATCCATTTTCTTCATATCGAGGGTGGAGTTCAATATCGAGCAACCCACCTTGTCCTCTCACATAAACTTCAGGAACACCACCTATTTCAGTTTTCTTCCCTTCTTTAAAATGAATCACTCTGCCATCTTTTTCAGTGATCAAAATACTCTGATCTGGTAAGAAGACCATACCCCATGGAATGTCCAAATCTGGAACAACCAATTCCAAATCATACTTCAATGTCTGATCACCTTCTTCACTTATCAAAGGAACGGTTGCGTTTTGTTTTTGAGCGAACGCTGAAATACTACAAAGCAAAAGAATAAAGGTCAAACCATTTTTAATACACACCATTTATTAAAACTTTATTTTATAAAGAGAATTTAGTCAATACACATGCAAAATAAGACAAAGCTTGATCATCAT
Source organism: Saprospiraceae bacterium (assembly GCA_013001975.1). Classification (GTDB taxonomy): domain Bacteria; phylum Bacteroidota; class Bacteroidia; order Chitinophagales; family Saprospiraceae; genus RFSX01. The sequence continues at coordinate 10,699 of JABDKX010000121.1, forward strand.
CAATCATCTCAATCAACATTGTATTATAATTAACGTTTCTTACATTTTTGTATAAATGACAAATAATTTCAATTAAATTTGAATTCAACCCAATCTTGAGCAATATTCCATTCTAATTTCAAATAAATATTTATCATAATGATAAAAAAATTACAAAAGGTATTTTACTTATTAACCTTTGTTTGTATTTCGTCTGTTTTAATTTCACAAGGTACAACTAAAGACAATCATTATTATCCTAAACCAGCTCATCCGAATTGGTTTAAAATGATTCCTTTGGTTGATGACAATACACCAGAATGGGCAAAAGTCATGTATAATGAAGATACCAATTTTGAAAAAGTTGAACGATTAAAATATCAATACTACAAAGAAAACTCATTTGAAAAAAATATCCATATTCAGAATTACAAGCACTGGTTTAAGATTGTGAACCAGCACGTTAAAGATGATGGTTATGTCTCTCTTCCAGAAAGTAGCGAAGTATTTCTAAAAGCTGAAAAAGTCAAACAGAATCGAAAACCATTACATAAGTCAAATCCAAATACTTGGACAAACATTGGACCTGACATAACATATAAAAATGATGGCAGTTTGGATACACGCCCAACCCAAGCTAATGTATATTGTTTGGGTGTAGCCCCATCAAATCCAAATGTGGTTTATGCCGGAATGGAAACAGGCGGTATTTTCAAATCCATTGACAAGGGACTTAATTGGGTTCCTGTTTCTCATGATTATGCTATTGGTAATTCGCAGGATATAAAAGTTGATCCTATAGATGAAGACATTGTGTATGTGGCAAGAGATAAAGATTTATACAAATCGATTAATGGGGGATCTACTTGGACTTTACAATATGCCAGCAGTGCCAGAATTGAACAACTTTATATTCATACGACTAATACAGATACGATTTATGCAGCGACTCAGTCTGATGTTCTGAAATCTGAAGATGGTGGAGCTACTTGGGTATCTAAATTTTCTGGATACGTTTATGATATAGAAGCCAAACCTGGCACCAATGACACCTTTTACATATCTATAAAAGACGATATAGATAAGCGACCAGAAATATACAAATCAACAGATAGCGGAGATACTTGGACGCTCATGGACAATGGTTATTATATGCCTTCTGACTTAAGCGTTGCAACTGTTTATGGTTGTAAAATTGGCGTCACACCTGCTGATCCCAATAGAATATATGCTGGTATTATTGCCACTGGAAAAGCTGGAGATAATGGTTGGATAAGCATTTATTATAGTTTAGATGAGGGCGCTACATGGCAAGAAGACAGTGGTTTTGATGGTGGCCCTTACGTACCAGGATCTGATCCTGCTACCAATTGGTATGTTGCTGGGTACAGCAGTGGATATCATCAAGGTTGGTACAATTTTGATATTGATGTATCACATTCTAATCCTGACAAATTGTGGATAGGAACAATTTGGTTTTGTGAATCTGGAAACAAAGGTGGCAATATAGAATATATCAGAAGCACTCGAAGTTTAGAAATGCACGCTGATATCCAAGACATAGATGTTGTTGGCTCTGATATTTGGATTGCTTCTGATGGCGGAATAAATTACTCAAACGATGAATGTGCCACGACAGAAGTTCGCATGAACGGTATCACAGCAAGTGATTTCTGGGGTTTTGGTCACGGATGGAATGAAGATGTTTGGGTAGGCGGCCGATATCACAATGGTGACATAGCCTATCATGAAAACTATGGTGTTGGGAATACGATGTTTCTAGGAGGTGCAGAATCACCAACAGGTTATGTTAACCCATATGATAATAGAAAGACATATTTCACCGACATTTCGGATAAATATATTCCATTCAATCTATCGACGCCAAGTTCGAATATTCCAAACCTGGGACTCTACCCTACACAAAGTTATTTTCACTTCTCATATAGTGAAATGGAGTATCATCCAAATTTTGCGAATATCATTTACACCGGAAACGACAGCATTTTATACAAGTCTGTAAACAGCGGAGGTTCATTTGATACGCTGTATCAGTTTCCAGGTTTGGTAAGAAGATTTGAAATAAGTCGCGATAATCCAAATTATATTTATGCTATTGTATATCACAGTTATTGGACGTGGCACATTCATAAATCAACGGATGGCGGTCAAACTTTTGTACAACTGCCACAACCAAATTACACATCAGGAAGCTGGAGGAATCTTTCATTTACATTAAATCCATTTGATAAAAATGAAATTTGGTTGGCATCCAATTCATCTGATAATGGAAATAAAGTTTTCAGTTCTGATGACGGCGGATTATCGTGGACAAACAGATACTCACCTATCATCGCTGATGAAGCCATAAAAGATATGATTTTTCATTCAGGTGTAAATGGCGATAAGATTTATACCATGACAAATGAAAGCTTTTTCTTTTTTGATAAAATTTCTAATGATTGGGTTCCTTATGCGACAGGACTTCCTGTTCAACATACTGGATTCATGATACTTCCATTTCATAGGGATAACAAAATCAGAATGGCTTCTTCGAAAGGTATTTGGGAAGTGCCATTTGAAGATGATCACTACCCTCAAGCGACACCAATGATTGACAGAGTCATTTCTAGATGCCCAGTTGATACGATGCAATTGGAAAGTCATTCTATCGTAAATCAAGTTGGTGTTACATGGGATTGGACAATTACGCCTTCACCTCTTTATATTGATAATATAAATGTGAGAGATCCAAAAGTAGTATTTGGGTCGCCTGGTATTTATGACATAGAACTCATGGTCACTGATGCAAATTCAAACACAAGTGTACAGACATTAAACAATGCCATTACCATCACAAATGAATGTGGTGTAGATTCGATTCCAGGCAAAGTTTTGGAGATGCCGGGCAACAGCGGTGACTATGCGGTTATCCCTGCCATGAATTTAAATTCAAACACACTTACTACATCGGTTTGGGTTAAACCAAATGGCATCCAAAATGACTGGGCCGGCATTTTGTTTTGTAGAGGCGGTAGTACTACCATGGGTTTTAATTTTGCTTCCAATAATGAATTGAGATATCATTGGAATGGTGGTGAATGGCCTTGGTCGAGCGGAGCTTATGTTGACGAAGGTGTATGGAGTCATATAGCTTTAGTGGTGCAACCAGACTCAGCAAAAATATATATCAATGGCATCGAATATGGGCGATCCAGAACCCATGCCATTGAAGCGTTCGATAATGCTTTTAGAATTGGTAACGATCCGAATAGTGGCAGCAGAACTTTTGAAGGTCAAATGGATGAATTGTGTATTTGGAACCGCGCTCTTAGTAAAAATGAAATCAGAGCACTTCGTCATCTTACTAAAGAAGATCATATTTCTACTGACCCATTATTTGTAGGCTACTATCAATTTAATGAAACTGACGGTACAGCATACGATAAAACAGGTAATATGTTTCATGCAGATTTAAATGGCAATGTTTCGCGAAGCCTTTCCGATGCACCGTTAGGAACTGGTGAAAGTGAAATCATTGAAATCACAGGGGCTGCTACTGTTAATTCGATCACTGATGTTGATATTACATTTGGTAATGCAGGAACTTATCCAAATGGTGATATCGTCATTACCAAAATTGAATTGCAACCGGACACTTTAAATGGCGTGACAATACCATCTCAAAGTTATTGGATCTTGAATAATTATGGTTCGAATGCAAGTTTTACCGCATTAACAAGTTTAAGTTTTAATAATTTATCCATCGTAGATGGCAACGATACACATTTACAATTTCAAATCTTATCAAGAAGTGAAAACGGAACAGGACCAAATTGGGCCGTCATCGATCAAGCGGATGCCATCAATAACGGAACACAAACGATTACATTCAATAATGGATTAAATGTTCAAAATGCTCAACAATTTGTCGTTGACAAAACAACGGATGGCATAAATTGGATTGGTGTAATAAGTACGGATTGGAATAATCCTGGAAACTGGCAAGGCAACGTGGTGCCCGATTTAAATTCCGATGTCATCATTCCACCTAGTACACCATTTTCGCCTATTGTTAATGTTAACAGCGCTATTAAAACTTTGACTGTTTTAGAAGGTGCAGTTTTGGTTGTTCCAGATGGAATTACATTTGATGTTGCGAACTAGGACCTGACAGGTTGTACAACCTGTCAGGTGCACAAATATCACCGAACAATGAAATATTTAATATTAGTTGCATTTGCATTTTTTTCGATACAAACGACTCAAGCGCAAACAACAGTTGGTGTGCTAACAAAGACTAATGCCGCCTTAGATGGATATACCTTTTTCTCTCCTTTTTCAGGAACCAAAGCGTATATGATTGATAATTGTGGAAACCTAATCAATGAATGGGACAGAGGAACAAGACCAGGGTTGTCAGCTTATTTTTTAGACAATGGGTTGATGTTAAGAACCTACAAAGTAGATCCCATTGGACCTTTCACTTCTGCCAGCAACGCAGGAGGTATAGAGTTGGTTGATTGGAACAACAATGTCGTTTGGAATTACGTCATTAATACTTCCGAAAAACTGTCTCATCATGATGCTGTAATGATGCCAAATGGCAATATGTTGATCCTTACTTGGGAACTCACATATGGAGACGAATTAATCAGACTGGGAAGAAACCCAAATGAAATTGCCCCTCAATATTTTATGTGGTCAGAAAAAATTCTTGAGTTAGAACCAGTTGGGTCAGCCAATGCAAATATTGTTTGGCAATGGCATATTAACGATCACTATATTCAAGATTATGATGACACTAAAGACAATTTTGGTGTTGTCTCTGAACATCCAGAATTATTTGACATTAATCATCCTGACTTGAACAGTAATAATTCTAATGCCAGTAGAGATTGGAATCATTTTAACGCCATAGATTATAATGAAGCACTTGATCAAATTTTAATATCCGTAAGAAATTCTGATGAAATTTGGATTCTTGATCACAGTACAACTACTGCAGAAGCCAGAGGTCATACAGGTGGAAGATATGGAAAAGGCGGCGATATTCTTTATCGGTGGGGAAACCCATCTGCATATAAAAACGCGCCATTAAGTGATCAAATGCTGTGGGGGCAACATGGTACGACTTGGATTGATGAAGGTTTGGATAATGCAGGACAAATATTAATTTATAACAATGGTAATGGTAAACCTGGGACTGATTTTTCACAGGTTCAAATATTATCGCCGCCTCAAGACAGCAGTGGTTTCTATTCGAGAGAATCTGATTCGCCTTATGGGCCTCGCGTTGCTGAAACAATTTACGGTGATATGTCTAGCGAAAGATTTTACAGTGCCTATTTGTCAAATGCACAACGATTGGTAAACAATAATATACTCATCAATGCAGGCTCGGCTGGAAGGATTTTTGAAGTGACACCAAACAGAGAAATTGTTTGGGAATATGAAATTCCATTGTTTGGAGATTTTCCTGCGACACAAGGCGATAATATAAATAATAATTCAAATTTTAGAGCCTATAAGTATTCAAAAGATTTTAAAGGGTTTGACGGTATCGATATTAGTGCTGGTGATCCCATTGAGGTTAATCCGAAACCTTGTGAATTGACATCGGTTACAGAAAAATTGATAATAAATTTTGATTTTAATATTTACGTAAAGGAAAATAATCTGATCATTGAAGGTGATGTGCATAAATTAAAAGAGTTGATTATATGTGATGTACAAGGAAAAGTTTTAGCCGCCTATGTAAAAGACTTTGAGAATATTCAAATAGGTGATATAGATTATTTTGGTGTTTGCTTTGTGATTTTAATATCAAAAGAAGGGCAAAGATTAATTGAAAAAATATTATTGAGGACCTGACAGGTTGTACAACCTGACAGGTCCCCTTTTCGCTTTTCATTAAAAATAGTCTGAATCAAATTAAAAATTACTATATTGTAAGTCTTCAGCAGAACCCCAAATCAAAAAATCAGTTCCAACTGAATTAGCATTAATTGTTCTAGCTGCAGAAGCACATCTTACTGAGTTATTTTATTAACTAATAACAATTAATTGCTATGAGTAATGCTATTACTATATCTGGTTCCCAATACACCGTAACGGGATCCGTAAAAAACAAAAAAGACAACAAAGGTATCATCGATCTCCATGTTATAGTTTATGACAAGGATTTGATTTTTGATGACGTATTAGGTATTGCGAATACAGATAAAAATGGAAACTTTAGTTTGACTTTTGAATGGTCAAAATTTAAAAATTTTCTTGATCGAAAGCCTGACTTATATTTTGTCGTTAAGGATGCTGGACTAGAATTGTTGAGCACCAAAGAAAATGTTATTAAAGAAGCCGATGAATCTACACCCCCAATTAACTTTGTTGTTGAATTATTTAATGACAAACTAAGAACACTAATTAAAGATACCGCTGTTGAAGGATGGGAAGGTGGTTTTAAAGATACCAATGATGCATTCGCTTATCCAAATCCAAATTTTGATTCTTTGGAATTTAAACTCAACAGAAAAAACATTGGTGACTTTCACAGAATGCAAAAAGTATTGTGGCCTGAATTCAGTTGGGAAACCCAACCCGGTGCAAGTAACCCTGAGCGATGCTATCAAATGTTTGCTCCAGATATTTCTCGACTTGGCTACACCAAGGATGGGCAAATATATTCCATCATTTGCCCTCAACAAGGCGTTTGCTCTCCACATCTTGGATGTATGAATGTAGAAGTGACTGTATTAGGAAGTAAAGGATGGGTAGATGAAACGACAAGGGAATTGGCCGGTGATATGAAAGTGGAAGGTCAGATTTGGTTTAGCCCAAGTTCACATAATCACAAGTTTGTCAAGATTATTAAAAACCAATTCGAAAAAGAAAATCTTCCTTTCCCTAGAAATAAAGACAACGCAATAAAAGTCACAACACATCTGCCAGGTGATCCAACAAAGGCTGCTTTTCCATTAAGAAGAGGGCCGAGTAAAGATTTTCCAATTCCAGAGTTTGCTACACACAAAGATATAGCTTGGTCACTGGGTCACTTAGGTGTCCAAATTGGCCCCATAGTAAAAACAGGCATCGAAAAAGTAGACAAATTCAACCAAATTGTCATGGATGTTTTCAATACAGCTTCAGGTAACATGCTCAAAGAAGGAAATATACTGACTTGGAATGTTTGGTTTAACGCTCCAGAAAAAATTGATGAAGATGAGTGGACGCATCATACAGAAGTGTGGAGAGAATCCATTCAAGCCGATCATGGAAGTCCTGATGGTGAAGGTACGGTAGCTCGGTTTTTTGATGGCTCTCCTTATCAGCCTCTAAAAGAAATTATTATCCATGACTTACCAAAGATTATTGCTTTTATCAGCAAGCATGTTGAGGAGAAGCATGTTTAGATGACAATTTGAGTGAAGTAGTGGGCTATCAGTTAAAAGATTTATTTCTTTTTACTGATAATGATAATCTCTTTTACTTTCTCTTCATTTTTAAAGTATTCAACAGCAAACTTTTCAGTGATGGAGAAACCAGCGTCAGTTAATAGTTTGCGTAATAGTGATTCAGAATAGTAATACATCATCAACTTTGAAGAACGATCTGAAGACACAGTTTCTTTTTCTGTGTAATCTTTAGCGCCCAGTATCGTGCTTAAGTAAAAAACGCCATTATCTACTAATTTTGAATTGACGTTTAATAATAATTTTTTAGTTTCATTGAGGTTTAAATATGGTATACAAAAACTACAAACAATACCTTCAAATTTGCCTTCTACTTTGTCTATTGATTTACAGTCTTTTACTTCAAAAACATTATTGGGTAATTGTTTATTCGCAAACTTCACCATATTACTTGAAATATCAATTCCAGATATTTCCAAATCGTTATTTCTATCAAAAAGATATTTAGAAATATTTCCGGGTCCACATCCAATGTCAAATATTCTATTTTTCCCCAATCCTACCAGGCTCAGAAATAAATCAAGCATATATGCATATTTAGAAACATCTGAAAACTCATCAGAATATTTATCTGCATACTTATCAAAAACATCTTTTGCCGAACTTAAATCTACATCTCGACCTTTAGAATCGTTATTATGTTGTGGTTTTTCCATTAAGTATAAATCTAAGCAAAGTCAATTAAAATTCCAATTGTTAATCAGACGCCTAAATTGACAATAAATAATAATTAAATTTGACACATAAATATCAGACATGTTGAAAAGGATTATACAAACTTCATTTTTTTTACTTTTTGTAATCTCTACTTATAGCCAGAGTACCTATGCTCCAGTTGGTTCTAATTGGAAACAGCGAAATTGGGTTGAAGATGGTAATCAAAATCTGGAAACATGTGAAACAACAGATTGTACTGAAAATTTTACTCATTTTGTCACGACCAGCATTATAAAGGTGACAGAAACAGAATGTTCATTAATTGAAGTATTTAAAGGTAGTAAAGACAATCTTGTATCTACAGGAGATTCTATTATCGTCAAAGAGGTTGACAATCGTATTTTCTTTTTACATGATAATCAATTTTATCTCATGCTTGATTTTAATTTAAATGCAGGAGATACAATGACATTTTATGCTCCTAATAATTTTAGGGAATTTGCACTTAGGAGTTATGATCTTACTGATCCAAGTCTCAATTCAATTTATAAAAGTCGAGCAGTCATTGAATCTACAGAAATCATCAACATTGATGGTCAAGACAGAAAGTTAATGCATTTTGATAAAAACTATTTTAATGAACAAGACTCTGTTCTATTATTTGATGCTTTAGAAGGTGTTGGTAATTTGTCTGGTTTTTTTGGTGAGCCAGGCATATTCGTAGCCGGCGGATGTCACGGTCGTTTTATATGCTACGAAGACAATGTTTTTAAATATACTGACATTGAAGACTGCGATTGTATTTTTCCTGAAATGACAACTTCAAATAACAATTATTTAAATAACAACATTTCTATTTACCCAAATCCTGTTGACGACATCCTAACTATCTCAACTGAAGGAGATATTCAAATTCAAGATTATAAGATTTTTGATATCAACGGTCGATTAATATCTGTTCAACATAATAAATCTATTTTCTCGACTTCTGAATTGGATAGTGGGGTTTATTTTATTGATATAAATACGCTTCAAGGGAGTGTTAGGAAGCGGTTTTTTAAATTATAAGTTTTCTTTTCTTTAATATTTTTTTATGTTACTTTTTCTTAGTCGTGACGCCGCCAAAGGCTTTGTCCGACGGTGGCAAAAAGTAACCAACCTGTCTACCGTACTTAGGCACTAAGGAATGTGGAAAATTCTAGTTTTCCGATAGCTATAGGAAGAAAGGTCGTTTTGCCCTTTCACAAATCTTCAGCTTATATATTTGCTGTTCGTGGTGTTCTTCAAACACCAAGCTATTAATGACTGATCTCTTTGAAAAAGAGTGAAGTGAGAAAGACTTCAAAGGAATGAACAGCGCAAGCTGATTAATTGTTTTCCATATTTATTTTATTTGTTACTTTTTTCATTGAAAAAAAACTAACGAAAAATTGACGGGCTCTGCTTCTTTTTTTCCTAAAATAAATCACACATTAATTACTATATATATTTTTAGATTATTTGGAGCATCTTAAATCGGCATTAGCTATTTTAGGAATATTTAATCAAAATATCGTTAAAAACAAACGAGTGTTTGAGCCTAGCGAGTTTTCGGTTGTTTAGATTTTTTGATTAAATATTACGTTAAGAAATAGGTACAGCCTTGAACTTTTTTTGATTCTTTTTTTGTTTCAAGACAAAAAGAAGAATGCCCGCGCGGCAAGCACAAAAAAAGAATATAAATGCAAGAAAAAATATTATATTTAGAATATGACAACACAAATCACCTCCCTAGAAGAATACAAAGAACAATATAAATCAAGCATCGAAAATCCTGAAGCCTTTTGGGATAAAGAAGCCAAAACATTTACTTGGTTTGAACCTTATAAAGAAGTGTGTAAGTGGGATTTTGAAGGACCCGATGTCAAATGGTTTTTAGGAGGAAAAACAAACATCACTTACAATTGTCTTGATCGCCATATTGAAACACGTGGAGATCAAACGGCTATTTTATGGGAAGCTAATGAAAGTCGGAAGAATGGGAAAAATGGGAGCAATGGGAATGAAGAAAGATCTTTGAGGTACACATATAGGCAGTTGCTTGATGAAGTTTGTAAGGCATCCAATATGTTGAAGTCATTGGGCATTCAAAAAGGAGATCGTGTTGTTTTTTATATGCCCATGGTTCCAGAGTTGGCTATTGGTGTTTTGGCTTGTGCGCGCATTGGTGCTGTGCATTCTGTTGTCTTTGCTGGGTTTTCAGCGCAAGCATTAGCTGATCGGGTTAATGATGCGCAAGCTAAAATGATCATTTGTTCCGATTATAATAAAAGAGGTGCTAAAAACATTGCGGTCAAACAAGTGGTAGACGACGCTATGGACTTGGGTTGTAACAGTGTGTCGAATGTTATCGTCCACAAAAATACAGGTGGTGAGATTAACTGGAGTGATGATTGTGACAAGTGGTGGCATGATCATGTTGATGATCAAAGTACAGAGTGTCAACCAGAAATGATGGATTCTGAAGACATGCTTTTTATATTGTACACTTCTGGTTCTACTGGCAAACCAAAAGGTGTTGTGCATACAGTAGGAGGATACATGGTGTATACTTGTTACTCATTTAAAAATGTATTTCAATATAAAGAAGGTGATGTTTATTGGTGCACAGCAGATATTGGATGGATTACTGGACATTCCTATATTGTCTACGGACCATTACTAGCAGGCGCCACAACGATGATGTTTGAAGGTGTGCCTACTTATCCTGATGCCGGGCGATTTTGGGAGATTTGCGAAAAACATAAGGTCAATCAGTTTTATACAGCACCCACAGCTATTCGGGCCTTGATGGCGAAAGGTGATCATTGGCCAGAGAAATATGATCTGTCTTCAATTAAAGTTTTGGGTTCTGTCGGTGAACCTATCAATGAGGAAGCATGGCATTGGTATGATAAACATATCGGCAAAGGTAACGCACCTATAGTGGATACTTGGTGGCAAACAGAAACAGGAGGCATTATGATAACCCCTCTTCCTGGAATTACGGATACAAAACCAACCTATGCTGCCTACCCTATGCCAGGCATTCAAGCTGTTCTTGTCGATAAGGATGGCAATGAATTAAATGAAAACAATGTTGAAGGTTTGCTTTGTATAAAACATCCATGGCCTTCTATTCTTCGAACAACTTATGGTGATCATGAACGCTGTAAACAAGTTTATTTTTCTTCATTTCCTGGTATGTACTTTACTGGTGATGGTGCGCGTCGCGATAGTGATGGTCGTATTCGAGTGATTGGCAGAGTTGATGATGTTATCAACGTATCTGGACACAGAATGGGAACTGCAGAAGTCGAGAATGCCATCAATGAACATGACAACGTGATCGAATCAGCAGTTGTTGGATATCCGCACGAAATTAAAGGGCAAGGGATCTATGCCTACGTTATTTCTCAAGGCAAAGAAAAAGATGATGTTTTTAGAAAAGAGATTCTAGCTGTCGTCACTAAAGAAATAGGACCAATCGCGAAGCCAGACAAAATTCAATTTGTTGATGACCTCCCGAAAACACGTTCTGGAAAAATCATGAGACGGATATTAAGGAAGATCGCGTCGGGTGATGTAGATAGTTTGGGTGATGTGAGTACGCTGTTGAATCCAGATGCTGTTGAGAAACTAATGAGTAATAAGTAATGAGCTTCATTTGTAGCAACTTCTAGTTGCGGTATTGAATAGTTAATATTAATAAAAATAGTAAATAATCGAAGTTGCAAACTTCTCACAACCTGTTTGTAGCAACTTTTAGTTGCGGTAATAAATAGTTAAGATTAATAAAAGTTGTATATAATTGAAGTTGCAAAATTCTTAAAACCTGTTTGTAGCAACTTCTAGTTGCGGTTTCCAATACTTCAAGTTGCGGTATTGAAAAAGTAAATATCACATTAAATATAGCGGCACAATACTTGTACATATAGTATAAAATCATAGTACCATGAGAATTATAATAGCAGCCATTTTTATACTTTCATCTGTATATGTGCAAAGTCAAAAAACGATAGTTTATAAGCAATTTGATTCTTTTCAGTTGAATATGGATATTTATTATCCACCCAATATGAAAAAGGAAAAAGTCTATCCCTCAATTATATTTTATTATGGTGGTGGTTGGTCTGGTGATGATCGCAGCCATTTTGCTTACTATGCTTCTTACTACGCTAAAAAGGGTTTTGTATGCATTATTCCAGAATATCGAACTTTATCCAATCACAATGCTACCCCATTTGAATCATTGATGGATGCAAAATCTGTCATGCGATACGTAAGAAAAAATGCAAGTGAATTAAAAATCGACGCTGATCGCATTATAGCCTCTGGCTCATCTGCAGGAGGCCGTTTGGCCACTTCCCTATCCACAATACGACGATATAATGACAAGAATGATGACCTATCTGTTAGTTGCGAACCCAATGCTTTAATATTATTTAACCCAATTATTAACTATGGGTCTCCTAGTTCAGGTATTGATGGAACGATGAATAAATACAGAGATTTTTCTCCTTTGCATAATCTACATAAAGACATGCCGCCAACAATTTATTTTCAAGGAACAAAAGATAAAATTGCCAAAGTAGAAACTGCAGAGTACTACAAAAAAACCATCGAAAAAATGAATGGGTTTTGCGAGTTGAAAATATTTGAAAATGCAAAGCATGGTTTCTTTAACACATCAAAATTCAGAAAACAATGTTTGACTTCTATTGATGCTTTTTT